>CAZIOF010000110.1:0-13141 GCA_964540745.1 uncultured Candidatus Marinamargulisbacteria bacterium | reverse complement strand
ACCCTGAACGATTTTTAATCAGTTATGCGCTCATCTATAGTTTGTTTTTTTCTGTGCTCGCGTTTGATTATCGTAAAGCGCCCTTTTTTATATTCTGTTAACAAACTCATCCTTCATGAAATTCTATAACTATAGCTCGATCTATGTCTCATACGTATCAAAATTTAACTCTTTTTGATTCTCGTACTATTTCTATTGCGTAACCATTTCTTTGCATTTTAAGGGTTTTCAAGTACAATATGTATTAATACCAAATGCTATAATTGGAGCAAATATGAGATACTTTCTAGCTATAACCTTTTTGATAGGTGTTTTAGGTTTTGCAACTTTTTCCACAGCTCAAAATGATAATTCAAAAAATGATGTTGAAGTCTTTATTGACCTCTCAGAAGATCAAGTTCTTCAAATGAAAAGTATTCTCAAATCTTTCATTGATGACCGTGACAAAAGTGGTTATGAACTTCGTAAACTGAGACTCGAACTGGACGCACTACTCTATTCTAAAAAATCAAATATATCGGGTATACATCGAATTAAAAAGAAAATTGTTAATATTCATGAACACCGTATTGATGAAAAAATAGCTTATGTTAATAGTATTCGCCAATTACTTACGCCTATACAATTTAGCGAATGGCTTGATTTCAGGCTACGCCCTGATCCCAGTATTAAGCGTTCAAAAAAAAGGTCACTGTTTGGTAAATACTAGCGCTACTTAAATTGAATACTGTAGTCTAGAATTTGAAGGTCACCCGTCCCTTTTAACATGGGTTTCGCTTTGTAGCCTTTTTTATTCATCTCCTGAATAAGTGACGCCATAGACAAATCCTGGTTCTTAAATGATATATTAATGACCTTTGTCTCTATATTCATCATGGCAGACTCAACGTTTGGTATGGCTTTTATTTTTTCTACAACCTCTTTTTCGGTCTCCTGATCAGAGAGATTTAACAATACAAATGTGTATGTATTTAGTGGTGGTGTCGGTCGCGTAAAAACAAAAGCACTACCAACAATAAGGACTAAAACAAGGATACTAATACCCAGACCCAATTTTTTCATCCATTGCTCCTTTTCGATATTACTCACACTCATCGCTGCTATTATATACAGATACTGTTATTCCCTAAACACTGTATCTCTAAACGCTTCTTATGATTCTCATATTCATCATAATAAAAGCATGCTAGCATGAACTTACTTATACACGATAGTTGACAACCCTAGTCATCTCGCCTTTGTTTACTTTTTATTCACAGAGGCATGTTTGACACGACAACATAGACACTTTTTTTTAAAACGACTCACCTATGACATCTCACCCATTTGTTTAACCGGTTATGGCTTAGGTATCTGT
Organism: uncultured Candidatus Marinamargulisbacteria bacterium; assembly: GCA_964540745.1. Lineage (GTDB taxonomy): Bacteria > Margulisbacteria > Marinamargulisbacteria > JABIPA01 > JABIPA01 > CAZIOF01. The sequence goes on along the minus strand of CAZIOF010000110.1, from coordinate 11,784 downwards.
TTATCTTCTTTTTCGCATTGGGCTTGGGGTGCTTTTCCAATAGCTCTTTATCCTATTTATAAATGGCGCTATCCCCAACGTCTATTAAGTCTCCTTATCATTTGTTTTCTAGCTGGTGGCTACCGTGTTCGATCCTTACAGGCGCCCTCTTGGTCTTATCAAGGTCCGCCCCAACATATTAATCACGTTAAACTCAGAATTACATCAGACCCACAGTATTTTGCCCACCATGTCACGTTTCAGGCTCAATCTAAGGGGTTACAGTATAGAGTCTCTGCACCGGCAAACATGACAACACTCACCTATGGCGACCGGATAGATTGTAATGGTCAACTACGTGAAATTACACGATTTTATAATCCACCAAAGGGAAAACAAACCTCATCTTCTCAACGATACTATGCCCGATTCCGTATCCACACACTAAACAGCCATCATAAACACAGGGGAAATCTGTTTAAACAACTGGCTTTTTCACTCAAAAAACGAATTATTCAATGCCACAAAGACGCGATTCCTGAGCCCTATGCCTCATTACTAATTGCTCTTGTTTTTGGTGATCAAGGTATCGAACTTTCATCTGAATTGGAGAGCATCTTTAGAAAAACAGGATTAACTCATTTGCTAGTGGTTTCAGGCTCTCAAGTAGCATTACTTAGTGGCATTATCTGGACCATGTCCCACTGGTTACCGTTGTCTAAGTCAAGCCGATTTATGTTATGTAGTTTGATAAATATCCTATTTTACTTCCTTACTGGAGGCGGGGCATCTATTGCCCGAGCCGTGTGCATGAATACCATTGCCATAGGGCTTAAAAGTCATCATTACCCCAGTTCTATGCGCCATATTATCTCTTTTACCGCACTACTCATGCTACTCTATAACCCCTTCCTTATGTTTAACCGCGGCGCATTACTTAGTTTTGCCGCCACAGTGAGCCTGGTTTTTGGTGTCCCTTTGCTGTCACAGATCCTTCCTAAATCTTGGCCTCTGGCTATTAAACAAGCCTTTGGTTGTGCGGTCTGTCCTTTTTTATATACAGCCCCTATTCTTATCATTGATTTTCACCAATTAAACCCCATGAGTATCTTAAATAACCTTCTCATGGGTTTTTGGGTAGAGTTGTTAGTGGTCCTTGGCTTTTTTACAACCTTGCTGGCACTCATCATTCCTCCCATTGGTCTCATCGCTCAAAATGCCTGCTTGGCAGGACTTACCACGATGTTATTTCTGGTCAAGTGTTTATCTCGGATCAGTTTTTCGATTCAAATGCCGCCTTTTCCTATTTGGTCTTATGGACTCTTTTACGGACTCTTATACTATTGTTTTCGTAAACGATCGTTTCAATCCTGTTGTTTTTCCCTGATCGCAATCATCACCTTTAGTCTTTTTTTGACCCTAAAATCATCACCTTATGTACACTTTTCATTTTTGGATGTGGGACAGGGCGATGCCACCCTTATCCAAACACCCTCATCCACTATTTTGGTTGATACAGGTCCTAAACTAGGCCACATGGATATGGGCAAACGCTTGATTGTTCCCATTCTCAAATCCTTGGGAATTCGATCCTTAGATGCCCTATTGATTACCCATTTTGATAGTGATCATGTGGGTGGCGCTTTGAGTATTATAAAGGCAATACCTGTCAAACAGGTCTACCATAATGGTCGACTCCAGAAGGCGCCGGCTTCATTACTCGCTTATCTCGATCAGACCAACATACCCCATAAGGGATTATCGCTTGGGGATCGTGTTACCATTGATAATCATCTTACATTACGCATTTATCATCCTTTTCCTGGTCTGGATCTGGATAGTGAAAATGACTATTCCCTCGTCATTAAAGCTAGTAGCGGCGATTGTGACGTCCTCTTTACTGGGGATTTAGAATCCGAGGACCGTCTGTTATCCCATGCGCAAGAGTCATTAGATTCAGAGATCTTTCAGGCTGGTCACCATGGGAGCATGACCTCTAATAGTGAGGCACTTATAGCCGCTATAACACCACTTCTCACCATTGCCAGTACAGGGCGGTTTAATCGCTTTAAGCATCCAAGACCTGATATTATAGAGCGCTTTCAATCCCGGGATATCCCTTTTTTTAATACCGCTACCCATGGGGCCTTAACGGTCGTGACCAACGGAACCCAATTTTGGTTCGATCATTATAGGCCTCAATGAATACATCATCAAATTTCAATTAGTCAATGGCAACCCTTAAAACTATACTTCTATTTCATAATTAATTAGAATTTAAATTATGATTTGTATATCTATACATTATAAAAGGAGAGTTCATCATGTGTGTCCCAACCCAGCGCCTACTCAGTCCATTACAAGTTAGACCGTATCACGACAGTTTTAATATTCAGATCGCTATTCCTACAGCAAGTAAATTTTCTGAACAAGCAAGGAATACATCTCTCATGCAAGAAATACGTACTCAGAGCTATCTGGTACTTGATTTAACATAAAATGGGTGTTCATTTAAGTCGTTTAGGTAAGTATCTATGGCCTAGTTCAAGTCCTTCTTCAAGTCCACGATCAACACCACCACTTAGTCCTGTCAGGGCTCCTTTAGGCCCCATAGCGCCACCATCAAGTCCAGCGCACTATTCTGAGGGATCTTCATCGCCACATATAAATTTCACACCGGTATCCACCAACAATGGCCGTCCCGTTCTTCAGGGCATTCATTCGGGACGAGAGTTTTCTAATGACCCTGAGAATCAACAACTTATTTCTGATATTCGTCGACAACCCTGGCTAGATAGGCTTAGTTGTTGTTGTGCCATAGATCATTCAAATACAGCTTTTCTTGGTCACCATATTATAATGATTGCCATGAAAAACGGTGTATCTATAAACCAATCAATAAAAGATGTCTATCGTCTTGAAATAAGTTTCCCAGGACGTCAGATAATAGCCACAAGCAATACACTCTTTTCCTTAAATAAGGATACATTTAGTTATAGCATTCAGGGGCAAGTGGTTACTAGCCATGCCTTTCATAAACAGCTCGATCGTCTCCCACCTTTGTTGCGATCACTTATATTCAAACGAGAGTCTTATTATTTTCAGCGGTCTAAAATAATAGAAACAACAGGTCGCAATCAAAAACGCATGCTAATTGTCACTGTCAATGGGGACCTTAATTAAATTAATGAAAAAAAGGGTGAGTTATTCCAGATTAAGAGAGCATATCCGTTTTAACGGACTAGCCCTGTGCATGTCTCTTGCTAGTCAGCTCCCCGTTGTAGTTGCATCCCCCCATCATTTAAATGGTATTAACAGGTCATTGCATCTTCCTTTTAGTTTTAGCGCGAGTACGGCCTCCCTATATCATAGCCTATCTCAAGTTCGAAAATTAGCACATCAATCTGGGCACTCCCTGACAACTCGACTCAAACAACTCGTAATGGGTTTTGGATCAGGGGCACTGGGTGCACGTATCGCTGCCCATACTGTTCTACATGTCCAGAAACTTTTTCCTAACACCTTGATTCCGTCGTCTCTAATAGCGTCCCAACTATTGGGTGTTCTGGCTAATTCCCATCGCTCTGAGAGCCTTCTCTGTCTTAATACCATTGGGATGTTGACGCATTTCAATGACGATAACGCTACCACTAGTGCACTCATACTCTTATCTTCTCTTTCCGGTACTGATGCCCATTTTCAAGCCGGTGTGCGGGGTTTTCTTATTTCTCAACTCATTTCCTTTGGAACAGGGCAAATTTATTCACCCGTATTATCAGGTGGTCTTTGTGGTATTATCAACTCCTTGTTAACCCCACTTGAGGGTTCATGATGATTGGTCCCACTGCTCCTGTTCAAAACCCTAATATACATAGAGGCTTTTCATTAAAAAGGGATCATATTCAATTCCTTCAACGTCTTCAAACGGACCCATCTATGAACAATATCCATAGCACTACGCCTCATAAGCCAACACTCGGAGATCTGTCACTTACGCTTCATTTAAAGACTGGATGGACTGTTATCCATTCCTTAGAGGACCAAACCCAAACGTTACAACTTATTAAGGGAACTATCGATTATAAAGTACACAATAACAAGGCTTGTTTCCTTAACAATAAACGTATCCCTCCGACTCACGTGCAAAAACTTCTTCAACAATTACCGCCTGTTGTAAATGAGTTTCTTCAGTATCGACAAAAGCTTTTAAACACACTTAGAGCTTCTGAATATCACAATGGCCCCTGTATTGGTCTCTAACCTTTCGATTGCAAAAAAAACGATTGTCACTCTCTATACAACGGGATGCCTCTAGCTGGCAAACAAGGCTACTATCCTGTTCGTTTGCAAGTGCTTCTCTTCCCATTGTGGCTGCAAAGCCAAAGGTAGCGCGATTTACACACTATGATACAGACTTCTATTTTGGTCTGTTCTCATTAATACATACCTTCTCTGAGACCAAAACGCTTATTCAACGTGGTAGCATTATCCCTCCTCCTAGCCGACTAGTGGTGTTACCAATATCGTTTCAAATCCCAAACAATAAATGCTGTATTCGTGTGGAGGCTGGAAGTTATGCCTATGTTCATTCGGACCGCGTGTCTAGCCTATTAATGACCTCTAAACTCAACTATATGAGACGATTGGCATCCCTAACCTGTCAGGGACTTAGTTCTGGGGCCTTAGGGGCACTCATCTCTCACCATCTTTCAGATACCATACGATCCGTCACTCCGCCCATTTATCGTCCATTGCCAAACATGTTATGTCTGTCCATGTTGTTAGGCTGTTCAACTCCAAACAAACGGTTATTTCGAACATGTCTAGGGATGGCTGCTTCTACTTATCATGCCAATATACTTTCCTTTAACCTTCTGAGCCTTGATAACTAGTCGCCTGGTATCCGTGGCTTTATGGTATCTAAACTCTGTAATAATATCTTTGAACCTGACAAAACCCATATTACCCGATTAGGTATCGGGGCTGTTTTTGGGGTGATGACATCTCTTATTTCTGTGAATCGCTTAGAACCTAGCCCTTTATTAGGGGTTATTACCTGACAATACCATCGCCTTACTCAACCTTCAAAAAAAGTAACAAAACCATCATATCATCGAACACCAATAGATAAGCGAATCGCTACTAAACCGCCACCCTCTCTGTTCTATCAATTCTTGGGTAACTATAATAACTTATCTAAGGAATACGTTTATGTGTTCCTAGACACCGTTATCGATCAAGGGTTACGGGTTTGTGAATTTATTTATCAAACACCACTCCGATTTCTACCCTATCAGCCTAAAACACCCTTATCAGCTGATATTAAATCGTCTTAAAAATTCATCAAAGGGCCACCACTTCTCCTCAAACAACACACATAATCGTCCATTATCATCTCGAATAAACCCCAACTTACCCTCTACAGGGTAACCCTGATCACCAATAGTTAATTGTGGGTGGGATACAGATAAACCTGTTCCTAATGGCTGTAAATTCTCTTGTTCTAATGATGCCTTTAATAAGGAAAAGGCGCCCTTGATAGCCACCTTACCGACCCGTAGTTGCCCCTTTCCAGTAGGAACCCCTTCTTTAAAATCAGATTCAAAGATAAGATCATCATCTAATACAATACACCGTTTATCACATTTTCTTCGTGACCAACTGCCAATATAGGCGGTTAATACTCTCGAATAAGCAACAACGAAAAGCATACCTTTGTTAGGCCCTTCTGACGGCTGTGGACTGAATTGTAGGGCCCCATTATCCAACGATCCCCACGTCTCGCAATTATCTTTCACAGAGTGGTAAGTGGTGGTTAAATCCGCGCCTCTTAATACTTGTCCAAATAAGCCTTCCTGTCGAACTTGAAAGGCCCCTGAAGAGGCGCCTATAGCATTCATTGTCATGGATCCCTCCTATGTTTATCATTCCCTATCACGTGACTGTATAAACATTAAATTCGGTTCATCGATTTTTATTAGCTACATTAACAAACTAAAACATTGCCACCATCCATCTTTTTCTTTATCATTTGGCCTATGTCTGATCAATTTGTTATTGCTAATCGAAGATTCTCTTCTCGACTCTTACTGGGTACAGGCAAATTTGCCTCTCCGCTTCTTATGAAAGAGGCCATTGATGCCAGTGGAAGTGAAATCATTACAGTTGCACTTCGCCGTGTCGACCTGGAAACACCTCAGGAAGACCCATTTGTAGATATTATTGACCCAAAGAACACTGTCTTTTTATCCAACACCTCAGGTGCACGTACAGCAGAGGAAGCAGTTCGTTTAGCACGTATCGCTAAATTTTCAGAGGTCTCCAACTGGGTCAAAGTGGAAGTCACACCTGAGCCCAACTATCTCTTTCCCGACCCCATTGAAACCCTTAAAGCCTGTGAAATACTTGTTAAAGAAGGGTTTATTGTCTTACCTTACATCCACGCCGATCCCATATTAGCTAAACGACTTGAAGAGGTTGGTTGTGCCACAGTCATGCCATTGGCCGCGCCTATTGGATCTAATAGAGGGTTAGAAACAAAAGCCTTAATCGATATTATCATTGAACAAGCAACTGTTCCTGTGATTGTGGATGCGGGATTGGGCGCTCCCTCTCATGCCGCCGCGGCCATGGAATCTGGGGCAGATGCGGTCTTAGTTAATACAGCTATTGCCACAGCATCTTCACCAAAAGAGATGGCCTTTGCATTTAAACAAGCGGTAGAAGCCGGCCGGTTAGCCTATACCAGCGGCCTGGCAGAAACTAAACTAAATGCTCAAGCATCCTCTCCTTTAACGGGGTTTCTCCAGCTCTGATGTTTACAGATCACTTTGATCCCGATCATATCACAAGCCTTGTCTTGAAGAGCCTTTCTGTCACCGATTCACAAGTACAAACAGTACTTCATAAATCACGTTTAAGTCTTCATGATCTACCAACGCTCTTATCACCAGCTGCGCTTCACTATTTGGAAACTCTGGCTCAACGTTCCCATGCAATAACCAAACAACGTTTTGGCAATACCATGCAGCTCTTTACACCACTTTATGTCACAAATGTATGTTACAACCGGTGTACCTACTGTGGCTTTAGTATAGATAATGACTATGAACGGATTATCTTATCAGACGATGATATTCTTAAAGAAGCCAAGCACTTATCTGAACGGGGATTTGATCACCTGTTACTCCTCACAGGTGAAGCCCCAGGAAAGGTCGATACTCCCTACATTGCCCATGCCGTCTCACTCTTAAAACCTTACTTCTCTAGCATTGCACTAGAGGTACAACCTCTTAGTACAGATAACTATAAAACTCTCATTTCTAGCGGTGCAGATAGTATTACCCTTTATCAAGAAACCTACCACCCAGACGCCTACGCACGTTATCATCTCTCTGGTAAGAAAAAACATTATGGGAATCGTCTTAATGCCACTGATCATGCCGGAGAAGCACAATTTTACCGTATTGGGATGGGGGCACTACTAGGTCTTTATGACTGGCGTTTTGAAGCTCTGGCTTTGGCACAACATCTTTGTTATATGCAGCAGTACTATTGGCGTTCCAAATTGAGTGTCTCATTCAATCGAATCAAAGATGCTGTTGGCGATTTCAAACCAGCTTTTAATGTTCCTGATACAGCCCTTGTTCAACTCATCACAAGCTTTCGATGCCTCTTTCCCGATCTAGGCATTACCCTCTCGACCCGTGAACCCAAAGATATACGTAACCATTTATTAAAACTTGGCGTTACTACACTGTCTGCTGAATCTAAAACGGTTCCTGGTGGTTATTCTTGTGTAACCCCTAACACAGAAGCACAATTCGATATCTCAGACAAACGATCCCTCTTAGAAATTCAACAGGAGCTTAGAAGACAAGGTTATGAGCCAGTCTTTAAAGACTGGGAATCCTCCCTCACAACCGCCTAGACTGTTTCTAAAACCTTATCTAAATCTTGTAATCTATCAGGATTTAATACATAACAAGTACTTCGTCCCATTCCTTGGGTCAATAACAGTTGTTTAGTGACTAGATCTACAAGCTCAAGATGCGCTGTTTTATGTGACACATCCATCAACTGGCGATATTCCTTATTCTTAATACGCCCACCACCTTCTCTAAGGAAGGAGATAACCTTTTTCTGTCGATTATTAAGAATAATGGGCTCTTCTTTTTTAACACCAAGGGGATCTTGATTCCCGCCTGTACTAATCGTCACCTCAGGACGTTCCCAACCGATAGCATTGGGAACCAATTCATCATCCAGTTTTTGTTCTGAAAAAGAAGGGGCTTCCTGGACGATAGCTTTAGGCGCCTCAGGTTGTTCGATGGACACTGACACCTCATTAAAGGATGCTGTACTAGCCTCTTCTCCAGGCTTTGATTCATCTACTGCATACAATGATTGATGAGCCTCTTCATTTGACACCATGGCATCTGCTAAAGATTCTTCGATCTTATCTTGCTTAGCAATCAATCTGTACGGGCTATCTGGGGCATCACCATAGGTCTTCATTTGAAGCTCAGTTTCTTCCTGGTTTAAAGCTAAACGAGGTAGACCATCGGCTTCCAAAATATAGCAATTTTTCTTGTAGTAATAAGGTTTCAATTTCCCCTCTAACACGGTCACGCAAATGACGTGTTTTTCATCACGCTTAATGGTATCTACTTTTACTTGAAAAAAAGGATTACAGTATTTCTGAATCAAGTCCTCAAGCCATTCCTGTGTTAGATCCGTGCCCAAAAAATGATAGTTTCGAATATCAATCCCGACAATAAGTTTACCGCCCTGACAGGTGGCAAGAGCTGCCATATGTGGGCCTACATCGTCTGCAACATCAACCGCCTTAACAAAATAGGCGTTATGCTCTTTAGGGTTCTGCATCAATTGTAGTAAAAGTTTCCAGTCCATAATAATGTCTACCTATTAATGTGAGATATGTGATACAACCTTAAATGCGTGACCAATTATAACATAATAATGTCAAAAAAGTGAACGTAAAAACATAGGATTAACTGTTGCTTGACGACACCATGAGTGTAGTGATATTGTTCAATTCTATGAAAATACTGGTTATCGGATCTGGTGGACGTGAACACAGTCTTGGCATTAAATTACAAGATAGCAGACATAAACCGACCCTCTTTTTTGCGCCTGGGAACGCGGGCACCGCGTCCTTAGGAACAAATCTCAATATTTCAGATTCAGATATAAAAGGCTTACTTGATTATGCCATAGATAATGCCATTGATTTGACTGTTGTTGGACCTGAGAAACCCCTTGTTTTAGGGATTGTCGATGTCTTTCAAGAAAAAGGGTTGCCTATTATAGGGCCTGACAAAGTAGCTGCACAACTGGAAGGGTCTAAAGCCTGGGCAAAGGCCTTTATGAAACGTCATCATATCCCTACTGCTGCTTATGAACATTTTAGTTCTCATGAATCTGCGGTAAACTACGTACAAGACAAACAGACCTACCCTATCGTCATAAAAGCTGACGGCCTAGCCGCAGGCAAGGGCGTCACCATTGCTGAAAACCTTGAGCAGGCACTTAGCGCATTAAACGACTGCTTTATTAAGCAACGCTTTGATGATGCCGGAAAAAGTGTTGTTATTGAAGACTTCCTTAAGGGCGAAGAGGCCTCCATTTTTGCCTTCGTTGACGGCGACACAATACGTCCCATGACACCAGCTCAAGATCATAAAGCAATCTTTGACGGTGACAAAGGACCCAACACAGGTGGTATGGGCGCCTATTCACCCGCTCCATTGGTAACGCCTGAAATTGAGGCACGCGTCTTTGAGACTATTTTTGAACCGGTTTTAGCAGGATTTAAGGCTGAAAACATCTGTTACAAAGGAATTTTATATGCCGGTTTAATGATCCACGAAGGCATTGCCAGTATCGTCGAATTTAATGTTCGCTTTGGTGATCCTGAAACCCAGGTCGTTCTTCCTCGTTTGGAAAATGATTTGGTTGATATTTTTCTAGCTATTGTTAATCAGGATCTTAATAATATCAGCCTGTCTTGGAAAAATAACTTTGCAGTCTGTGTTGTCTTAGCTTCAGGCGGTTATCCAGGTTCCTATGATAAAGATATCCCCATCCATGGTGCGGAATCAGAGGCCCAAAATGGCAGTCTTGTTATTCATGCTGGTACAGCGCGCAATAACGAAGGGCAATTGGTGACGAATGGCGGTCGTGTCTTAGGCGTGGTCGGTTGCCACGCTTCATTAACAGAAGCTATTTCTAAAACCTATAAAGTGGCATCCGAGATTAATTTTCAGAATATGTACCATCGAACTGATATTGGCTCCAAGGCGTTAATCTCTCGGTAGGGGGAGAAGATACAAAAAGTTTTGCAAGTAATTGCAAAATAGATCTTTCTAGGTAAGAAATTGTCGAAGAGAATTGAAGAGATATGAAGTACATCTTTCTACCCCCTACATCTTGAAACCTACCCTTAATAAGTAACAATTAAACATTGAATATTTGTGTTTTTATCGTTATCACTCCCTTTTTACGACCGAACTTTACCCAGGCTGGCCCCCTTTTAGACAAAGGATAGTCGGGATGGATGATAAGACCTTATTTAAACAGTTTAATGCGCTAGAATTACCAAAATCCTATTGGACCCACAATACCCATCTTCGAATCGGATATCTCTATCTAACACACTACTCATTTGATACCGCATTGTCTAAACTCCGGAATGGGATAACCGCACTTAACAAGGTTCACGGTGTGAAAGAGTCACTTGACTCCGGCTATCATGAAACCATCACGGTCGCCTGGCTTCGGCTCATTCAACACCTTATGACTCACTATCCAGATGTCATAGATTCACAAACCTTTATCCATCACTTTAGAAACCTGTTAGCAAAGGACAGGCTCCTTAGGTTTTATTCAGAACAACGATTATGGTCTTCTAAGGCAAAAACAACCTTTTTAGAGCCCGATCGCACCCCCTTTTTGACTATCATTGACGAAACCGTATGTTAGATAAGTGATTCTAATTCGTCGATAAGGTGTTCCGTATAAACCAAACTCTTTCGCCAGAAGTTGGGGTCTGTAATATCAACGCCCACCACTTGCGTAATCGCTACCGGACTTTTTGAGCTCCCTAATGATAATAATTCCTTAAATTTTGGAATAAAGGACGCCCCTTCCTCTAGATAGGATTGATAGAGCGCCATGACCAGTAAATTCCCAAAATTATAGGCGTACACATAAAAGGGCGATTCAACAAGATGTGGAATGGTTGACCATTCCCATTGATACTCAGGGGTATAGGTGACTGCATCACCAAACATACTCTCCAATGACGCCTGATAGGTCTCACATAGTTCGGTTGTACTCATCAACCCCTTTTCGATTTGAGCATGGATGGTCTGTTCAAAAAATGAAAACATATTTTGACGGTGGCTAGTGGCAAAAATATCTTCTAATTTTTCTGTTAATAGAGCAACCTTGCTGGTTTTATCTGTTTGTTCTTTCAAAAGGAGATCCGTCACGATCATTTCAGAAAAAACACTGGCTGTTTCTGCTAGAGGCAAAATGGGATGATAATTAAATAGGTTCTGTTTACTGCAATACATATCATGGATCGCATGCCCCAATTCATGGGCCATGGTAGACACGTCACGCTGTTTTCCTAAAAAGTTTAGTAGTACATAAGGCGCCACATCAGGCGTAGAAGACGAACAAAATGCCCCACCCCGTTTAGACGCTGTATCGGGTGCAGCTACACGGGTTTCATCAAACATTTTTTTGGCCATCTCATGAAAGGTAGTATCAAAATTT
>CAZIOF010000109.1:0-3641 GCA_964540745.1 uncultured Candidatus Marinamargulisbacteria bacterium | reverse complement strand
TTTTAATTTCTTTTTTACTATTAGAGGGCATTCCCAAGATCTATTGATATAAATATGAAGAGGTGTAACCCCATGTACAAGTGATTAGCGGTTCAGATTTGTTCGTTGGCGTCTTATGTGAAAAAGTATGATAATTTCCCTAAACTAGGAGTGAGCTTCTGTGATATCGTTTCGTTGCTCAATGTCCATTTTTCAAAAGCGATTCAAGCGATGTCTGATCTTTTAACCCCCATTGAGTGGCAGAATGTTGATGTTCTGGCTGGGATAGATTCTCGCGGGTTTATTTTTGCAGGTTCGTTAGCTGAAAAACATAATAAGCCGTTTATTATACCCGTTAGAAAGGCTGGAAAATTGCCAGGACGGGTCGCACAAGAGACCTATAAAAAAGAATACGGTTCTAATGCCATTGAAATTTCCTATGGAGAGGGCCGAATGGTTATTATTGATGATGTATTAGCTACTGGCGGAACCTTGAGAGCATCCGCTAATTTAGCCAATAACACGGGTTATAATGTTCAACATCTTATGGTATTAATTGATATTCGTGCCCTAAATCAGTTTGAATGGAATTTTCTAAAAGCACGGTCTGTGATCCAATATCATTAGTTTTGGCTTTAACCTATTACTAAATCTATGATGAGTAGCTAAAGTTATTTTTTTAGTGGTTAATTTTGTCGTGGGTTATCTTCCTTAAATGAGTTATGGGATAGTTTAGTTGGTAATAGGTGTTTTTGGGGAACTGTTATTATGGATGCGACCCTTTCTAAGGAGCAGGATACTTTCACTAGTTACTGCAGATAAAGCAATGGCGATACCCAATAAGGTTGTTCCTCTTAAGACCTCTCTAAAGAAGAAGAAGCTAATGATTAGACTAATCATTGGCTCTATCCCACATACAAAATTGACTGTCTTGGCTTTGAAACTAGCAAGGCTTCTAGTGTATAGCAACGTGCCAACAGCCGTAATCAAACTTCCAAGAATGATGAGTAGGATCAGGTCATTTTCGGATGGGATGATGGGGTTCATCGCAATAAACGGGAGATATAATAGGGACATAACGGTGTACTGAATACCGATAATTTGGAAACTTGTATAGTTGGTTATAAGTGATTTGCTTAATATACTCCTTATTGAAAACCCCATGGCGCCAACTATTCCCCATAAAACCCCCGGTATAGAAATAGTATCGAACCCTAAGTTTTGAGAGATGAGTATCAGCCCTAAAAATATACAGCCGCCAATGAGTCCGTCTTGATATCTTAGCTTTTGTTTGAAATAAAAGGGCTCAAATAGTACCGTAAATAATGGAAATGTGTAAAAACTCATGATGCCGAGTGTAATACCTGCTTGTTGTACACTTTCATAGAATCCGTAAAAAGCTAAGGCATAAAATAGACCTGAACTAATAAATTGGGTTAGATCTGATTTGTTTTTTATAGAAAGGCTCTGTTTGAGTACAATTATGAAAAATAGACATGTGATAGACGCAATAAAGGCTCTGCCAAAACAAATATGAAGACTTGGTAAGTCAATTAGTTTTGCGAAAGAAGCGGCCCATGCTAAAAGGAAAATACTGCTTATTAGCTCAAAAAAATGATGCTTTAGTTCTTTTTTGTTGCTATTTGTGGTTGTTTTTGTTTTCATACTGATGATCATTTATACTATGATGATAATTGAGTATAGAAGGGCATTAAATTGACTTAGTGGTTTACCTCTATTTTAGAGGTCTTTGTGATAATTTAAATTAACTATAAACGGTGTTGAATATATAAGTAAATAGTGAATATTTTGAGGAGGAAAATTAGCGATGGTTATTTTTGATTTTGTGCAAAAGGGTGGTATTGTGATGTATCCACTTATCCTGATGATTCTCATAGCTTATACTCTTCTTATTGAACGGTATTTCTATTTAAAAAAAGTGGTATCGAGTCTCTCTCTTATCGAAACAGCCCGATCATTGATTTCTGAAAAGAAATTTTCTGAATTGGAGTCCCATTTGAAGCAAGATGAGGGCTGTGTCTCCTTCTTGATTCAAAAAGGGTTACACTATTTTGATGACGAGGAATCTCTATTAGAAGATCGGTTGAAACAAGCTATTTATGAACAAGCCCCCGATCTCCAGAAATATGTGTCTACAATTCATATCCTTGCTGTTCTTATGCCTATGATGGGGCTCTTAGGGACTATTACTGGGATGATTAGTGTTTTTAAAGCCATTTCTGTTGTTGGTGTAGGTGATCCACAAGCTTTATCTGGTGGGATTTCAGAGGCCTTAATTACCACTCAAACAGGTCTTTTTGCCGCGATTCCTACGCTTTTTTGTCACAGCTTGCTCAGTGAACAGGTGGATGGGGTTCTAATGTCTCTCAAACGCTGCTCCATGTCATTGTTGAACTTGTCTCGTTTGAATCGTAAGGATGCTCATGTTTGATGTGGATGATCTGAAAATTAAGTCTCGTCAAGGGCTGGATTTGACCTCTATGATCGATATTATTTTTATCTTATTGATTTTTTTTATGGTCTCTACAACCTTTAATAAGATTGGGATCGCTATTGATATTCCTAATTCCGCCCATATCTCTGATATTAAACCTAAAACACTGGATATCTTTATCAATAAAGAAGGGATTCCGTATTTTGAAAAAGAGGTTCTCAATAAAACATCGTTGGTTCAGCTTGTTCAAAATAGTGTTCAACAGAATCCTGATATGGTCATTGTGCTTAATCCAGACAAACAAACGTCCACCCAATCCTTTCTCGATATTCTCGATTGGTGTAAGGACGCGAACGCAACCCACTTCTCTATTGCAGCGAAAAAGAAGTGAAACAATCGTTCCTATATTCTCTCATCTGGACGACGCTCTTGCTCACTGTCCTATCTTACCAAGATAGGCTCACCCTCTTACCCATTGTGAACATGGACCCCGTTCTCTTTGTGCAATTGGAAGAACAACTTGACCCAGTAAAACCTAAACCTAAACTAAAACCTAAGCCAAAACCAAAACAAAAACCTAAGCCTAAACCAAAGCCAAAACCAAAGCCAAAACCTAAGCCAAAAGAACCAGAACTGAAGGCCGAAATCCCACCTAAAATAGTCTCTCCTAACACCAAGACTGAACCTAAGCTAGTTGCCAAACGTGCTATCGTGTCCTATAAACAACTCCTACAAGAACCGCTGCTAAGATTTGGGAATCCGCCCTATTATCCCGATCGCGCGTTCGCCATGTCTATAGAAGGTCGAATAGTCGTTAAAATCCTCGTTGATGAACGGGGTCAGGTCGAATCCCACTCTCTAATCGAAGGCGATGACGCCTTTGGTTTCTATTCCGCTGTCCAAGACGCCATCAAAACCTGGCGCTTTGAACCCTATCGCGTGAGAGGGATGCCTCGGGCTTTTTATATGATTAAGCCTTTTGAATTCGAACTCAACTAGGAGCTGTTAAAATGGGGTTATGCAGCGTTATTCATCTTTCAAACATGCTCACATACCTGAAGTATGCTCCGCGTTTTCTAACTCGAATGCCTATCCTTACCACATTAAAATCAAATCAATGCTATAAGCTTATAAAGATATTAATCTATAAAAAATGCTCACATAACTAAAGAAAGCTACGCGAATTCTAAATAAAATAAAAATAAAT
>CAZIOF010000108.1:0-6264 GCA_964540745.1 uncultured Candidatus Marinamargulisbacteria bacterium | reverse complement strand
TTCAGCTGGGGGGTGGCCTTCGTGATTTTAGGGCCATTGAGAAATGGCTTGAGGCTGGCGTAGAACGAGTAATTTTGGGAACGGTTGCATTGTACGATCCCGCTTTGGTCAAGAGGGCATGCCGGGCATTTCCAGAACAAGTGGTCGTCGGGGTTGACGGGCGTGAAGGGCGGGTGGCGGTGCAGGGATGGGTGGAGCAGTCAGATATATCGGTGTCGGAGTTAGCTCAACGGTTTGAAGGCGCGGGCGCGGCGGCCATAATTTTTACTGACATCAGTCGCGATGGCGCCGCGGCTGGGGTAAACATTATAGCGACCAAGGCTTTAGCAAAAAGTGTTTCGACGCCGGTTATCGCTTCCGGGGGTGTGGCCTCTTTAGATGATTTACTGGCGGTAAAGACACTAGAACAGGACGGTGTCACAGGTGTGATAGCTGGGCGGGCCCTCTACGATGGGAGATTGGATGCAAAGGCGGCGCTCAAGGTTATGACAGAATGAAAAACACGCTCAAGACTCGCTTAATTCCTTGTCTTGATGTCAGCGATGGGCGTGTTGTCAAAGGGGTCAATTTTATAAACCTGGTCGATGCCGGGGATCCAGTGGAGCAGGCCGGCGTTTACGATGCAGCCGGGGCAGATGAACTGTGTTTTCTCGACATTACGGCCTCCAGCGATCGTCGTGATATCATCCTTGATGTGATTGCGCGAACGGCTAACGCGTGTTTTATGCCGCTGACTGTAGGCGGAGGTGTGAGAAGTATAGATGATATCCGCAAGCTTTTAATGGCTGGCGCAGACAAGGTTTCTATCAATACCGCGGCCGTTAGAGACCCGGAACTTGTATCCACAGCATCCGCGAAGTTTGGTTCTCAGTGCATCGTTGTCGCGATGGATGCGAAGGCATGTGGAGTCGATCAGTGGCAAGTTTATACGCATGGCGGGCGAGAGGCGACGGGAATCGATGCCCTTGACTGGGCAAGCAGAGTGACTGACCTTGGTGCCGGTGAAATCTTATTGACCTCGATGGATCGGGATGGGACCAAGGCAGGATTTGACTTGGCCTTAACACGTGCCGTTGCCGATTCAGTGACGGTTCCCGTGATAGCATCGGGGGGTGCCGGTAATCTTGATCATTTGGTCGAAGTGGCTCGAGATGCTCACGCAAGCGCCGTGCTCGCGGCCTCCATTTTCCATTTTGGGACTCATTCCGTGGCTGAGGCTAAAGTGCATATGCAGCGTGCCGGCATTGCGGTGCGTTTATGAGGGGACGAACATCAACCTTTCCTGTACTGCTGTTGTAGCAGGGTATTATGATTCCTTGGGTTGTAGCATCTCGGAGCGGTTAGAAATGGCTTGATGGGAAAATCAACATGACCAGTAAATGGCCCGACTTAGTAAACTTTAACACGGCCGGATTAGTTTCTGTGATAGTGCAGCAACACGATTCTGGAGAGGTTCTAATGCTGGCTTGGATGAATATCGACGCTGTGCGTGAGACTCTTGCGACCGGCCGATTATGTTATTTTTCGCGCAGTCGAAAAACCTTATGGCGCAAGGGCGAACAATCGGGTCAGGTACAACGCCTGATAGAATTACGAGTCGATTGTGATGGAGATGCTCTTTTGGCACTTGTCGATCAAACAGGCGTTGCCTGTCACACAGGCCGGCGAAGCTGTTTTTTTACGTCCATGACGAAAGATGGCTCGGTAAAAGTTCGTCAGGCTTTAATAGACCCGGAGAAACTTTATGGATAAGGCGAACGCGGACGTACTGGACCGGTTGTTTGCGGTAATTGTGAATCGCCGCCAGGGTGATCCAGACACATCATATGTTGCGCGGCAGCTTCAGTCTGGTACGTCGAGAATTGCACAAAAGGTAGGAGAAGAGGCTGTAGAAACGGCACTGGCGGCGGTGAGCGGAGATGAAAAGGAGCTAGCTTCGGAAAGCGCAGACCTTCTGTTCCACCTGATGATATTGTGGGCGGATGGTGGTCTTGCTCCATCTGATATTTATGCGGAACTTTTACGCCGTGAAGGTATTTCCGGGTTCGATTCCAAAAAGGCAGGCAAACGAAAAACCAAGTGAAGGGCTGGTTTCCTGCCGTTCCCTATAATATCGATACGGAGGGGTATCGCATGCATTACGATAGCAACAACGTTTTTGCGTGTATATTGCGGGGCGAACTTCCTGCTGAAAAGGTCTACGAGGACGAGCACGTAGTCGCTTTTCATGACATCGGAAAGCTGACGCCAGTTCATGTGCTGGTGATCCCTAAGGGAGCATACATATCAATTGATGATTTCTCGAAGCTAGCTAGCGATCAGGAGCTAGCGGCCTATGTTCGCGCAATTGGAGTGGTAGCGAGGAAACTCGATGTTGCGGAGACAGGCTATCGTGTGGTGACGAACTGTGGTGCAGATGCGAACCAGGAAGTTCCACATTTTCACAGCCATATCTTCGGTGGACGCAAACTTGGTGGAGTTAGACCTCGATAATTCGGCTGTGGACTGGCCCTCATTCGTTGTGGGACGCGAGAGGTGTGGTGCGTGTAACTGGTCCCCCACGGGGATAGGCTGGCTTGTTAACCAAAGTAATAATTGCAAAAGTGCTTTGTGGCATATTTGGCTGCGAAGGGGAGGACAAATGAGTGGAAAGCTAGAAGGGCTGGTAGCAGTTGTCTGTGGTGCTGGATCGTCGGGACCGGGTTGGGGGAATGGTAAGGCGTGTGCCGTGCAGTTCGCGCGTGAGGGAGCCCAAGTATTTGCAGTAGATATAAGTCCCGAGGCAGCGGCCGAAACCAAGGGTATCATAGATGGTGAAGGCGGCGATTGCGTCGTTTACGGTGCCGATGTGACAGATAGTCATGCGGTGGAGGGGTTGGTAAAGGCGTGTATAGAAACCTACGGTCGGGTTGATGTGCTGCACAACAATGTGGGGATAGTTGAACCTGGAGGCCCGGTAGAGATAAAAGAGGCAAACAGGGATCGGTTGATAGATGTAAACGTCAAGAGCATGTATTTGACCACTAAGAATGTGCTACCATACATGATTGAGGCCGGAGGCGGGGCCATCATTAATGTATCCTCAATAGCTTCGTTCTACTCCCTTGGTTATCCTTGCGTTTCGTATTCTGCTTCCAAGGGCGCGGTCAACGCGCTCACCCGTAATATCGCGACCCAATATGCTAAACATCAAATTCGTTGTAACGCGATACTCCCCGGGCTTATGGATACGCCTTTGATCAGGGGAGCCGTGTCCAGCGCTTACGATGACGTCGACGTTATGGTTCGGGAGCGGAATGCGCTGTGCCCCATGGGTCGGATGGGAGATGCATGGGATGTTGCACATTCGGCGGTATTTTTGGCTTCAAAGGACTCCCGATACATCACGGGTATAGAACTCGTCATCGATGGCGGGCTAACCCTCACTATGAAGCCGTGATGGGGTTTTCGGCGCAAAGCTGCCTCTTATTTCCGCTTCTCCTCGATTGATTCCCAAATACGGGCTGGTAATGAGACCCCGGTGAAACGCTCGTACTCTTGGAGGCCTGTTGGTGAGGTAACGTTTATCTCAGTGAGATACCCTCCAATCACATCGATGCCAACGAATATAAGTCCCTGATCCTTCAAGCTTGGACCTATGGTATCGCAAATCTCCTGTTCCCGACCTGTTAGTTCTGTGGGCTCTGCTCGGGCACCCACATGCATATTAGCGCGCGCTTCGCCTGCAGGCGGCACTCGATTGATGGCACCCACCGCTTCGCCATCTATCAATAAAACTCTTTTGTCGCCGTCTCGCACCGCTGGAAGATACTGTTGAACCATCATTGGTTCTTTCCAAGTGACAGTAAACATCTCGATTAGGGCGCTCAGATTCTCATCATTAGGGCCAACATGAAAAACGCCGCTTCCACCATTGCCAAATAGAGGTTTTATGATTACGTCTCCGTATTCCGACCGAAACTGCGTTACTAAACCACGGTCAGAAGTAATTAATGTAGGTGGCATAAGGTCAGGAAATTTTGTAACTAACAATTTTTCTGGAGCGTTACGAACCGATGTCGGGTCATTGACGACGAGAGTTTTAGGGTGCACATGTTCCAAGAGGTGTGTAGCGGTAATGTAACCCATGTCGAACGGCGGGTCCTGACGCATGAGGATCACATCCATACTTGAGAGATCAAGAATCGTCTCGGCCCCGAGTGTATAAAAATCGTTTGCCTTAGGACGCAACTCGAGGTTTCGGCCTCTTGCTACCAGACGACCTCGGTCCAGCGTGAGATGTTGCGGCAAGTAGTGGAATAACGTATGGCCACGCGCTTGCCCTTCCAGGGCGATGGCAAAAGTAGAATCAGTAGAGATATCAACCTCTTCAATTGGATCCATTTGTAACGCCACGGCAAAATTCATTGAACTAACTCCATGCATTTCTGGGAACGAACCCTAACGCAAACGGCTTGGGTCTTCAGATAGCAAGACATAACTTACCAACTTACGAACATATCTGACCTCGCGGGCATGTGTGATCACACGGTCAAGTTCATCTTGGTTTTGGGCGACGCCGATTAGATAAAGAGCTCGATCATAGGCGCCGATTTTGTAGTTGATCCCGGCAATTCGGGGATCACGAAGGATCTTGGTCCGCAATGAGACCGTGATCATTTTGTCACGTGCTGAGTCGGCGACATCTTTGTTCTCGCCTATCTCGATTTCGTTAAGTACTTCCCGTACTCCCTCTATTTTCCATACAATTTGAGCTGCTTCGTCCCGGAGGTTTTCGGTAACCACGCGGCCCGTTAGTAGCACCCTGCCCTCAAACACAGTGGTCGTGACCGACCAAAATAAGTCCTGGAATGAGGCTTCGAAGAGTTGTGCGTTAATGGCGACCCTTAAGGCTGTGTCGCTTAGCACCTCGTTGATTGAGCGGTCCTCTGCCAAAGCTATGCCGGCTCTTGCGCCTGCTCCGATAGCGGTGCCGACAGGCGTGCAGGCACATTGGAAGGCCACCGCAATAATACTGCTTAACAGTAGTGCGCTTTTCCCAATGTCGGTGAACGTTTTGTTATGCACCGCGGTTATCAACGTTCCTCTTGGTGACGATTGGTGGTGTCATTTCCTGCTCATGTAGAAGAGAAACTATGCGTCTGGCATTGCAACCGATCCTAAGAAAACATGCGCCGAAATTGGGGTATTGTGCAAGAAAGTTTTGGCACTATTAAAAGTGTTGTTCCAGGGACTCGACCGGCTTTTGGCGTGCAATTTTTACACTCTTTAATTTTTCAGTTTTAAGGCGCGTGCGTAAAGTTTGCGTCGGCTGCGGCCAGTGAGGCGTCCAACTGTTTCTGCTGCTTCTTTGGTGCCCATGTTTTGAAGGGCCATCGTAAGCAGCGTATCTGACTCATCGGTCACCTCACCTTCCAAAAGTGTTGGATGATGTTTGGTGCTTGGGCCGACCACTATCACTGTTTCTCCACGCGGGATATTGCCCGATGCGGCCTCCTTGCTGTACTGGGAGGAAAGTTCCGTTAATGGTCCCCGGGTGACTTCCTCGTGTATTTTTGTGAGCTCGCGCGCTATTGCAACTTCACGATCACCTAACTCCTTTGCCATGTCATCTAGTGTCATGGAAAGTCGACGAGGGCTCTCCAGGAACAATAAAGTTACGTTGATACCAGCGAGCGCTCTTAAGGCGCGCCGGCGGGGCCCTGATGCTGTGGGTAAAAACCCACCAAATAAGAACCGATCACTTGGCAATCCGGACGCAACAAGGGCCGCGAGGGGAGCAGATGCTCCAGGTACTGGAACAACAGGTATCCCTGCAGTAACAGCCTCCCGCACCAATCTGTACCCTGGGTCGGAGATCAGGGGTGTCCCCGCATCCGAAACCAGCGCTATCGCTGCACCACCTTGCAGGCGCTGCAAAATATTTGGCCGTACTCGTTGGGCATTATGCTCGTGATATGCTGTCCGTCGTACAACGATCCCGTGTAGGCTGAGTAGTTTTCCGGTGTGGCGAGTATCCTCGCAGGCGATTAGCTCAACGTTGTTTAGCACCTCGAGTGCACGTAAAGTGATATCACTCAGGTTGCCGATTGGTGGCGAGACGATATATAGGCCGGGCGCAAGTTTACTTGCAGCAGGAGTATCGCTAGTGTTTACGGATGCGTCTGCAATGGGTTTATTCTCTGGACGAGATTTAGGCCGTGAAGGGGACCTGTGTATCTTCGCAGTCTTTACACCGTGTCTCAGCGAGGGTCCTCGTGGCAT
>CAZIOF010000107.1:0-2907 GCA_964540745.1 uncultured Candidatus Marinamargulisbacteria bacterium | reverse complement strand
GAAGGTTAGAAGGCGTAATGATCCTCAGAACACACTTCCTATTGGAAAAAGAAAATGCTGTTTTGTTGTTAAAGATATGGATACTAAGTTTGATGTTAGATGTAGATATCTTGCGTCAAGAACAGGTAAGTCTGTATATTTAATTGAAGAATATCGTGAAGATACAACAGTGCCTTTGTATGATCATATCAAGAAGAAGGTTGATTGTTCAGAAGAAGTAGCTAAAGAATTAATTTTCAAAGTAAGTGAACTGGAACATCCTCCAACTAAGAGAGTCGTTCGCACAGGTATTGGTAGAAAGACTACTACGACCGTAATGGAGTTTGATATAAAAGGTAATCGACGAGATTATGGTAAGAGATACGAATCCAGATATTGGAGTCAAGTAGAGGTAGATTTGACAGAGGAAGCAGGCACCTACTATTATATTGAGTGGAATAATTATGAGTATAGTTCAGAAGGATCTGAGTTCGAGTTTCTTAATATTATTAAAGGTTTGAGCCGACTAGGTATTCCGATTCCTAAGATTTATGGTGTAAAGAATGCACAGAAAAATAAAATTTCAAAACAATCCAACTGGAAACCCTTTCTACCTTGGGTTCAGAAATAAATTAAAGAAAGATATGACAATGAGGAATTTCACAATGCGATCAGGGAAAATAAAATTTTGGAGAGGCTTGACATTGCGTATGATGTACGTATAATTAAAGAGAAGGCAACTAAGACTATCGAAGACAAAGACTCTCCGTTCAGCAAGTTAACCAGCCTAGCATTTGTCAGGAAGGACAACGCTGAAAAAGCCGAGGAGATGAAACAGATTTTAAGATTGTCTCGATTTGCTCAGAGCGCCATTGCTGTTGATAAAAACTGCAAAGAAAACGACGAGATTGACGATCTTGTACAAGAATGTGAAAAACGCTACGCACTTCCTCTAGAGTTTATTCGCACTAAATGGATTGGAGATGAGTCGATTGCGAATCAAATTATTGAAAGTATTAATGCTTTGGATTTCTATCACAACAACAAGTAAAGGAAAGTAAGATGATTCCGCATATGATTTCAGGTGACGGTAACATTTCTATGATTATCAAAGGTCAGCAATATTATGTTGCGACCACTGATCCTACCCATGCAGAAGCACTGACGCTACTTAAAGAAGGTTGTAGTGAAGACCACATGCTTGAGTTGATTGATAGGGTAGGTCGCGTTCAAGAGTATACTTTAGGTAGTGGTATTGAAGTTAAAGACGGTTGTGTTTTGTATCAAGGAGAAGCGGTTCATAATACCGTAACAGAACGCATCATTAGTTTCTTAGACTTAGGACTTCCCGTTGAACCTCTAGTAAACTTTCTAGTTAAACTTATGGAAAATCCCAGCTATAGTTCTAGAAATCAATTGTATGATTTTCTTGAACATAAGAACCTTCCTATTACTGAAGATGGAGATTTCTTAGCTTACAAAGCGGTTCGACATGACTATAATGACAAACATAGTGGCACCTTGTCTAACAAGGTAGGTGAGACGCTACGTATGGCGCGATGGGGTGTTGATGATGAGCGTGACCATGGTTGTTCTAGTGGATTACATGCAGGTGCGCTAGAGTATGTTCAAAGTTATGGTTGTTTTAGTGATCGAGAAGATTCGGATAAATGTATTATTGTAAAAATTAATCCCGCTAATGTTGTTAGTGTTCCAAAGGATTCTGATTGTCAAAAACTTAGGACATGTGAATATCATGTTTTGAAGGATTATGAAGGTCAGATGGAGCATAACCTTTACACCGACGATGGTGAAGAGTGGGAAGATGATTACGATTCTTACGAGGAAGAAGATCAAAGAGAGTATACGGATAATTGGGACGTTGCTGATAGAGGAGAAATTGATCCTAACGATTCTTATCGTTGGAATTGAGCGGGAGTGGTGGAATTGGCAGACACTCAGGACTTAAAATCCTGTGCCGGTATTCGGCGTGCGGGTTCGAGTCCCGCCTTCCGTACATGCCCTCGTAGCTCAGGAGATAGAGCAACGGTCTTCTAAACCGTAGGTCGTAAGTGCAATTCTTACCGAGGGTACTTATAAAATAAGGCATTAATGATATGGTAACAGACACAGCAAATTGGACTACTCTATCTATAGAAAAGTTTGATGACTTACGTCAATTGCCCAATCAAAGCGGAGTGTACGCAGTATGTGATAAAAATCATCATATTGTATATATAGGAAAATCCATTAGTTTGCGTGGTAGATGGTGGTATAGTAAAAATAAACGTTCTCCTATCACGCCTGATGAAATCCATTTAGTTCTTAAAGAATTAAAACGTAAAGAAAAACGAAGTGTAAATACTAAAATAAATCATGAAATCTTTTGTTTAATCGTTTATGAGGGTTTGTTACCATCAGAAATTTGCAAGCTCATCAAAAAAACCAACGGAAAATCTTTTGACAGGCAGGAGATAAGTAAACGTTGGAAAAGCTCTATTAAGATATTAGGAACAAAGAGAGTGTCTGAGCTATCACCTAGAGAAGGTAGGAACTTCTATAAGAAAAATCACAACATAAAGGGAGGCTGGAAGATGAAACATAAGATGCTTAATTATCTTTTACGAGATGGTAACTATATTAAATATAAAACTATGGATAAGGTCACTGCTGCTCATCAGGAACTAGATTTGATTAATAAGTTTAAACCAGAATATAATGTTCACACATGTTAGGTGTATTTTCTAATGTAGATTGGTCAAGTTTTAAAAAGGAGTTTAAAATGTCGATTATGTTTAGTCTGTTATTTGTTTCAGCTTTAGCAGTTGCAGATGAAAAACCAAAGTTGGTTGAGAACCCTCAGATTATTGAGATGCATAAGATTGCACATGAGAAAAGAAAGAAGTACAAGAAGCATGATCTTGTGTT
>CAZIOF010000106.1:0-3778 GCA_964540745.1 uncultured Candidatus Marinamargulisbacteria bacterium | reverse complement strand
ACTATTATCTACTTATCGGCCCAGTAATTGCATAACTATGGGGCCAGGATATTCGTTGGTCAAATCACCGTAAGCAGGACCTCCTGGGTATTTCGGATAATTATGAACGGCATCAATCGCTTTAACACGAATACGTCCCGCTACAGATAAGGCAATCCCTGATTCCGGCGACGTCCCTATTCCTGATTCCCCTTTACCATTTATAGTAAATAAATCATCACTAATCGTTAAACGGCCATCCTCAGGAATAGATATCTCTATATTGCCACTTAGTGACGTCATGGTTAATGAATCGGCCGATATATCGTAAGGGATCTCTGTTTGTAGACCATTAGCCAATAAATTAATCTGGTCAAGTTTTACAGACGCCACAGTGGCCCGACCATCAACAATACGCCATTGATCGGCTTGAATATCAAAACGAGATTCAGTTGAAATAATGTTGAAGGATTCTGTTACCACCCAATCACCTGAAATATTACTATCTGAAATAATATTATCTATAAACCGCTTTGAACGCAGTGTCTGTTCAGCCCCACTATAAATGACGTGATCACGAGTATCACCCATCGTTAAATATAGATTATTATCAAATACTTCAATAGCACCATCTAAAGGCTCCGACATTAATGGTTTCGAAGGTAATACCAAACCAACAGTCTTACTATCACCCTTTATATCTAAGAGTGCCTTAGGTTCTATAACACCAATACCAACACTATCAGCAGCCAATAATATTTTATCTGGTTGATTATCGTCATAAGTCCAACCCACAGATTCACCCAATGAAAAGAATTTATGCCAACCACCATCAACATAACCTTCTAAAGCACCCTTTGAATAACGAATGAGTCCATCAACTGCCGTATTTTGATTCATGGACACATGAATACCACCATCAATATCAAGCAATTGTACTGGCGTCGTGACACCAATCCCTGTATGGGCATCAATAACAATTGGAACCTCAGTGGACGTAATTTCTGGACCATCCGTATCAAATACAAGAGGATCTACATAAACACCTTGTTTTATTGCTAACAAACCCGAAAATCCATCTACCTTAATACCTGATCCCGAAGAAATTGCTGTTGGAACAGGTAGATTCACATCAGAACCA
This sequence comes from uncultured Candidatus Marinamargulisbacteria bacterium, assembly GCA_964540745.1. GTDB lineage: Bacteria > Margulisbacteria > Marinamargulisbacteria > JABIPA01 > JABIPA01 > CAZIOF01. Next base: position 2,658 of record CAZIOF010000106.1, on the reverse strand, counting down.
ATAAAAACATCTCCTGGACCCATAACTGTAGAATCAAATAATTCCAACTGATTATTCCCTACTATCAATGTTCCAGTTGAAAAAGATGTCCGTCCTGTTCCACCTTTATGAATCGGCAATGGATCCATAAACTGGCTCAAATCTATAGTCGTTAAGTGATAACCATCTCCCTTTAAACGCCCTCTAAAGGCCTTTGCTTTTATGGTACCCTTAACATCTAATAATGATTGTGGATCAGTAACCCCCACACCCACCTTCGTACCTTGATTATCAAAAGAAACAACCTTTTCTATGGGATCATAACGCCAGCCTTCAGCCACATTAGTTAAAGAATCTAATCGTTTCCATCCTTCCTCTGTATACGCCTCAAAAAAACCATTATAGTGAATCAATCCTATTTCAGGTTCGCCCACATGCTCACTTATTTTCAATAATCCATTTATACCTAATTGTGCATCACTATTGACCTCATCAACACCCACATGGCCATAATTTGAAATAAACAATCGTGTTCTTAACCCTGTAAGCACATTAATCGACCCTTCACTATTTCTATCTGAATCAGCACTAAAGTGAAGATTCCCCGTCGTCACTAAAGACAACCTCATCGCATCCGTTATACTCGTCGTCAACGTGGAGCCATCTGAAAACAAAATATACCCAGACTGCAACCCCATATCGCCATTAACATCCAGTTTTGCCTGGGCATTAGCCGTTGCGATCCCTATCTTTTGAGATTTTTTATCTAAACTCAAAAGATGATCCCCAACAACTACATTTGAATCAACAAATAATTTATTTAGTTCACCAAGAGCCGTTATCCCTTCATAAGACCCCTTAAGCGTATCGGAAGGAAAGGACCCATAAAATGAGTCTGCATTTATTTCACCAACACGCGACGCATAAGCGGCACTCGCTGCACGGTAGTGAGCTGTTATAGGAATATTAAGTTTTCCACTTATACCAGAAATATCAATAACAAAACTAGGGGTCGGAACATTAAGCAATTCAGGATTCAAATGAGTGATATGACCCAATTCAATGGATAAAAAGCCATTATCAAAGGGATACTTAAGGTAAATTTCTTCCCAAACCTTTAGTCCATAATCATCTTTCTCAATATCCACCCCTGAATTCAAGGAAATTCTAACTGTTTTCTCACCCTGAATGAACCCTGTTGTCCTGTTAGAAAACGTCCCTTCTAATGTAATCACTTGAGGGACATCCGCATAACAAACGCCAACGCTAACCCATAAAAGCATGATTAGTAATCGTATATATGTTTTCACGTTGTCCCCCCCTTTCGTTTTAATTTCGTGTAATTAAAATACTCCCGTGCCCTAAATCTGCGCCACCAGCAACCCAAGACCCTGACCCCGAATAATATGAACCGCCACCGCCGCCACCAAATGTACCTGCCGCCATATTACAATTAATCATGCCGCCTCCACCGCCAGAGTATCCGCCACCACCGCCTCCGGTATAAAAAGTTCGAATATCAGGCGCCACATAGGCCCAAGGGGCGTCTAAGTCATATTCAGGGTGCACAAGGTTCTCATTCCCACCAAAACTCTGTAGAAATTCAGCACCACCACCACCACCACCAAAACCACCCTGATGAGTACCTCTTCCTGTCCCATTTATATTTGTCGCAAATCCATAACCACCTTCGCCACCATTACTAAATGATTCACCACCCGTTGATGTGGTCGTTGAGCCAGTAGCTGGTGTCGAACCATTCCCACCATTACCTGTTAGGCCTCCACCGCCACTTGAAGTATGCCCTTTATTTCCTCCAGCCTTATTTGAACCACCATTGGATGCATTCGATCCATTGGCACCATTATTATTGGTTTGACCAGTAGATCCATTTCCACCACCCCCACCAGCAATAATGAACGCAGTGGGATTTGAAATAGAACCCGTCACAATAAACGAGCCTCCACCGCCACCCTTGCCAGCCCCTTGCTGACCAACCAATAAATAATAAACAGTCCCTTTTGTTAATGAACGAGTTGCCGTAACCTTGGCTCCCTTAATACCATTTCCGCTACTTGCGCCTTGAACAATGAACGAATAAGAACCTGAAATGGGAACGGTCCATTCCTGAATACCCGTGGTAGAAACAGTTACAACATTCGGTCCATAAACATTATTACAGTTACCTTGGCTAGGTCCTGTTCGCCCTGTAGCACCTGCGTTGCTAAACAACTGTGATACAAAACTACTCTGATCACCGGACACTTTAACAGGATCCAAATCAAGCCAAGAAGTCCCATCACAATACTCAATTTGACTACTACTATAACGTAAAACCCCTGCCTTAGACGTTGTACAACTACCCGTATCCGCCCCCACCCTAACAGCACCATTTACATCCAATGTGGAAGCCGGCGACGCGGTTCCTACGCCTAAACGTGTATTTGTACTATCATAATACAAACTACTATTAGCAAATTCATTCCCACTCCGTTTAGGAATATACCCCGTACTCAAGCCAGAAGCAGCTGCAACAATTTCTTGTATCTTTTGTTTAGACCGGTAATTATCACGCGGAAATGGCCTCTTCTTAATATTCCCGTTTCCATCCACAACCAAAACCTCATGATTGGGATAATGTTGTTGTTCTTCATTCCCATTGCCATCCTCTGAGGTATA
>CAZIOF010000105.1:0-6132 GCA_964540745.1 uncultured Candidatus Marinamargulisbacteria bacterium | reverse complement strand
GAGACCAGTTAATAGCCAGTATAGGCCATTTAACTGTCATTTATGGGATTGATAAATCACCTGGATACGATCATGTCTGGAGTCATCTTAAAACAACCCTCTATCAAGAACCGTTATTACTGTATTTAACAGGCGTGAACCAACTTCATACGGCCTTATTATTAGACCCTGACCACCCTACAGAAAAAGTGGTCTTATTTGTGAAGAGAAAGAACAAAAAGCATGAGTTTTGGGAAGGCCTCCAATTCGGTTCAGGAAACCAGAAAAGCTGTGCTGAAATCACAACGGTCACAGGTATTCAGTGCTCAAAGACGATAAGGCATTTACCGGGAGAGATTAACAAACGGTTAGCCCGAAAAAAGAAGCCCCAATTAGGTCTTTTTTGGCATGAATCAGAGACTAAGAACAAAGTCTTCCAAGATTCTAATGCGGTCTTTATTCGTCGTTTGAAACGGTATCTTCATTTAAAGGGCAGTAAGCCAACTATCGTTAATATTGCGTCAGCTCAGTGGCAGCAGCGTTTAAGTCTAGATAAAGTCGATCAAGACAATATTCGAACTGCTAATCACAAAACGAGTGATATATTTAAAGCGCTATGTACTCAATTATCTCATTTTCAGTCTGAAACAGAGGTGTCAGGCTTCATTGACGGGCAAATAGGCCACTGTACAGCCATGGGCCCATCATTCCCAGCCATTGTAGCCGGAGGTGAAAATGCCACTATTCTTCATTACAAAAAAAATAATGACCCATTAAGCCATGGCGATTTATTACTCCTCGATTTTGGACTCCGATGGGAGAGTATGCCCTCGGATATGTCTCGTACAATTCCTGTGAATGGCCGGTTCAATCCGCTTCAGAAAATCTTGTATAATATTGTATTAGAGGCACAACAAGAGGTCGAGCGTTTAGCGAAGCCAGGGGTCTTATTATCGGCCCTAAATGACCATTGTTGGACCTTTATCGAAACACAATTAAAGCAGTTTTCCAAGAAAACAAAGGCGCGGATCATGCGTGCCTATAAAAACGGCCCTCATTATGTGGGCCATTTAGTGGGGTTACAAGTGCATGATGGGGACCCTTATCGCGATTATAAAAGCCAGCCCTTACAGCCGGGTTGGGTAATTAGTAATGAGCCTGGCTTTTATGGGCGGGTGATCTGTCAAATCGAGGGGGTTCACTATGATGAAACGATGGGTATCCGAATCGAAGATAATCTCTTAATAACGGCCAATGGTTGTGAGAATCTAACAACAGAAAGTCCAAAAACCGTAGACGAGATAGAGCAGCTCATTACACAGTAAGACATGTGTAGAGAGTCGTTGTAAGGGCGTGTTTAGGTGTTTGTTGACCTGATTTAATGGCGATATCGCAGTCACTTAGTGCTTGATAGACAGCGGTGAGCCGAGGTAAGGAATAGTGACGTCGGATACTGGGTAAGAGCTTCTTAATGAAGTAAGGGTTCTTTCCAATTTTAGAAGCTAGTTTAGATTCGGGGACCCGTTCTGAGTCCAGAGCAAGAATTTGGAGATAGAGACGGTAGGATGCAGTAATGATACTCAAGAGTTTAACAGGGTCGTCCCCTTGTCGGAGAAGATGATACAGTGCCGTCATTGCACGCGCCACATGCCGATCTTTGATGGCTTCAGTGAGTGAAAATAATTGGCTTGAAGCGCCACCAGACATGGCATCAATATCAGAGGCTGTAATTTGGTCACGATCACCGACGTACAGACAGATCGCATCAATATCCTGGGCAATAGGGCCACAGAGGGTACTGTGTTGGTTTTGGAGTGACTGAGAAGTAGGTATATCAATAGATTTGCCACGTGTTTGGAAGCGCTGTTGGATCCACTGGGCCAGCTTGGCCTGTTCCCAATCCTTGAACGCAGGAAAGTCGTAGCTAGCCCCATGTTTTTTGAGCCATTGGACCATCTTTTTTCGTTGATCTAACGATTTTCCGGTCCAGTAGATCACCACATGATGAGCGCTTTGAGAGACATTATTTAAGAGTGATTGAAGAGCAGATGACTGTTTGTCTGGCAACGCATCGGTTAAGAAACGAGGGTTCTTGATGAGAACAAGCTTTGTTTGGGAAAACAGCATATCATGTTGGAGGCATTGTTCAAGATCGGGAATGCCTACTTTTTCTGAAAAACGTTCGATAGTGTTGTGTGGAAGGGACTCTTTAAGAGATTGGACCTTATCGTCCACAAGAAAAGGGTCGGTTCCAAAGACAAAATGGCATTGTTTTGTGGTCATTATCTAACTATAAATCATTCCGTTATCCCTTTCAATGGATGTCTATGCCGGGATAAAAGCGTGTCTAAAGACTCACCTTAATGGCGCGGGTCATTTCCCGTTTCCAAGGTGGGCCAGGCAGTGTTTCCACAAGAAATCCGCATTCAGAAAGGGTACGTTTGAAGTTGCCTTGTGCACAGTAGGTAAGGAGCATGCCGCCTTCAACAAGTGCGTTATAGAGAGGACGAAGGACGTCTATAGTCCAGAGTTCAGGTTGGCGGGTAGGAGAGAAGGCATCATAATAGATGATATCAAAGGTGCGTGGGTCAGCCCAATCTTGGAGCCGTTTTTTACGTTTAAGGAGGCTGAATCGTGGATGTATGAATGTGGGGGACTCCCAAGGGCAGTCATGAAGCGTTTGTAAGACCTCTGGTTCAGGGGCCTCAGAGTAAAAAAGGTGATTTGTAATCTCTTGTGGCAGAGGATGGGGCTCTAAGGCGTGGTAGTCGATGACCATGTCCAGAGGTTGATGGATGAGGGTTAACAAGGCATTTAAACCAGTACCAAACCCCACCTCGAGGAGTCTGATATGGGGGTATTTAGTCAAATATTGGAGGAGCCCATGTTGAATAAAGACATGCATAGACTCGGTCCAGGCACCCTGTTTAGAGTGATAATATTCGTCAAGCTCAGTATGGTAAAGGGTGGGTGATCCGTCACCACTCAAATAGAGTTCAGGCATAAGGTCAGTGTAGCAAACACCATGACGTACAACAATATTAGAGAGTATACGTATACGTCTTAAGACACAAGATTTATGCTCAAAAATACGATAATAAGACTAGGAATGATGGGGCAGTTTATAAACAAAAAAAGGCCGTTGAGGCGGTTTCTGGGAGTATGCTAAAATGATGCTATCTACCCCTATGCGATGTACAGTTTGTGAGTGTTCATTAACCACCTATCAATTTGACCAGGACACAGTCCATGCCTGCAGCGCTTGTCGTGGGCTATTGTTCGAACGTCACGCCCTAATGCGGATCGTTGAACGTGATCTTCCTCTCGATATAGCATCAGAAACACCCATTACACACGATATCATAAGGCCTAAACGCAACCCAGACAGGCCCTGCCCTAAGTGTGATGCCCCGTTCCGAGAATTCAACTATGGACATAAAGTACAAGACGAGTATGTGAACACAGATATTGTCATTAATAGTTGTGAACAGTGCCAGTTAGTCTGGCTAGAAGCAGGGGAGTTAAGGGCCATTAAAGACTTATTAGGGTTTAAGACCACGCCCAGTGGCTTTATCGCGGAATTGAACCAGGCCGAAACCTCATTGATGGATCAGGGGATGGGCTGTTGCCCTGCTTGTCAAACCGTCCCTTTAACAGAATCAGCCTATTACGATGTGGCCATAGAGAGCTGTCCTCGTTGTCAAGGCATATGGCTTGAAAAGGAGTCGTTTAATGCCATACTGGCCAAACATTTTAGAGAAGATATTGGGAGTAAAGTATTTGAGGAAACGGCTAGTCGTCGGGCATGCCCACGGTGTATGGAACGTCTCATCCCGGCGCATTATCAGGGCGCCTTATCCCTTACTGTCGATCACTGTTTATCATGTTTGGGCCTTTTTTGGGAGAAAGAGGCCTTTAATAGGCTCGTAAAAGGATTGGAGGCAGGACTATGACAGATATTGACCGCAAAAAAGAGACCACCGTATGGCGAGGAAGAGCCTTTTTACTTTACCCCATCCAAACATATATCTATGGAGCACTAGGGCTTGTAGCCTTATCTTGGGGTGACCCCTTTATTAAATATATGGGCTGGGGGTGGTCGACACTCCTATTATGGATACTTTGGTTAACTATCATATCAATCATAGCCAAATGCCTATGGACCTACCTGGTCATCGCCAATGAACATTATGAATTAACCTTAGATGAATTACGGATTTGTACAGGTGTTATCAATAAACGCGTCGATAGCCTAGAAGTCTTGCGGATCAAGGATATTGTGATTTTTCAGCCCTTCTACTTCAAACCCTTTAATAAAGCGATTGTTATCTTGAAAACCTCCGATCGGTCCCACCCAATCGTGAGAATCAAAGGGACAACACGCTACAAAGAACTAAAGGACTTCTTCTCAAACAAGATCAGGGAGAATCTTGAACAATCACTCATCCTGGAGTAGCGCTATTAAAATGGGGGTAGGCGGTGTTATTGTTCGGTCTCAAAAGATATATCCGTTGCGGTATGTTCCAACAGTGCCACCAAGAGACGAAGAGACCTATAGAAAATAGATAGGGGTCCTATCCCAACGTGGCGTGAGACATGAGTGTACGTTTCAAACTACTATTTTACGGTACGGCAGTACCAGAAAAGGAAAAACAATAATGACAAACGATACGATAACAGAACACCGCCGACTTTGGTTAGGGATAGGGGCGGTGGTGATTGTAGGGCTCTGTGTCACCGCCTACCGTCGTCCTAGCGGGCTAGGGATCGGCACAACGATGGATCGGGGTCCGATCCCAGTAACTGCACAAACCGTAAAACAAGAGTCCCAAAAAAAAGCCATAGACTATGTGGTCCATGTGGCGGGCCAGGTCCATCGTCCGGGCGTGTATCGTCTGGAGGCCGGGGCACGGGTTGTAGACGCGATTCAGAAAGCGGGTGGTGCACTTCCAAAAGCGGATCTGAGCCAGATTAATTTAGCGAGCAAACTCCAAGACGGTCAGCAGATCAGGGTGATGTCAGCGTCAAACCCCGCCAATAAGTCTGTTGCAATATCCATGAACCAGTCAGGAAAAGAGGCATTGATGCGCTTACCGGGTGTGGGGCCAGCCTTAGCTAAACGACTCATCGAGGGCCGGCCCTATAGGTCCAAAAAGGACCTTTTAACGATCAAGGGCGTAGGCCCTAAAACGCTAAAGAAATGGCAGGGGAACTATCAGCTTTGATCAAATGCTGCTAATAATCGTCGGAGATCTGCATCTGCTAGAGGACTTGAAAAAGTAATGAGTAGTCGCTGATACTGGGCTTCCTGTTCTTCTGTCCAGCCTGTACCACCGCCACCATAAGTGCCAGGTGTGCCTGGCGGTAGTGGTGAACTAAATCCAGGTGTTTCTGGCCGTGGTAAAATAACCTCGAATTCGGGGGGGATAGTGCTCTTCTAGAGGGTGGGTTCAAGAGCGGGGCAGTTCCTGGTGTATCACCCTTTTGTATTTTTAGATATTTTTCTGGGAGGTCATCAGAACCTCGTCCTCTTTTTCTTGTTGCAACTCGTTTTTTATGGGTCATGGGACTGTCTCCTCTGTCATAAAATAGTTACCCTTTTTAAGTTATCGAAAAACAATATAATAAATCCTTATAAAATAATAATAAATAAAGAGCTAAGAATAGACGTTTAATGGGTAATAGGGTGGCCTAAAACCTTGCCAATAAGTCTGTTGCGATAGCCATTCTATTAGAAGTGTCCAGCGTTCATCACTTAAAGAAAAAAAGGGGGGCTATCTATGCGCCCGCCTAATTGTAAGGCGTCTGATTGTGTCGATAAACGATCTACCGGGTCTTTTGGCGTTTTGTTTTGTTTGAAACAAAGTGGTTTTCGTACCCCCATATTAGGACAAGCGCCAATAGGTTTATTCGTTCTAGATATCATTGTCATTATGGAAATCTCCTTTATGGTTTCTTAAGGTTGGCCAGTCGTTGTTGAATTCTATTGAGATACTCGTCTAGAGATGAATCGTCGACTGGAGATAAATCAGAGGTTGTCTCGCCGGCCGATAGTGCGGCAAGTCCTACGTAAAGGTTATCTAAAAATTGTTTAAATTCGTCAGGGTTGAAATGACGATCATTTGGGTTGTTACCATCCAAAGTAGGTTCGAC
>CAZIOF010000104.1:0-21478 GCA_964540745.1 uncultured Candidatus Marinamargulisbacteria bacterium | reverse complement strand
ATGGCTCGAAAAACCGAGGTTGTAACGTCTACCACAAAAGGTATTGCCTACCTCATGTCAAAAAATAAGATTACTAGCTATCAAGGTACTGCAAGTTTTATTGATGCACATACCGTTGCCATCAAAAAAAACAAATCGACTCAACAGATTACAGGGAAGTCTGTACTAATCGCTACGGGTTCTGAAGTCATGCCACTACCCACTGTTCCCTTTGATGGCAAACATATTATTTCCTCAGATGAAGCCCTCTCTTTAAAAACCCTTCCAAAATCACTGGCCATTATCGGTGGCGGTGTGATCGGTGTTGAGATGGGATCTATTTATGCTCGGCTTGGCACTAAGGTCACTATTATTGAGTTTCTTGATCGCATTATTCCTAATATGGACAAGGAATTAAGTAAGCATTTGCAGCGGTCTCTTACTAAATTAGGGATTGAATTCCACCTCAAAACAAAGGTTACTGGTGCCCAAACGGGAAAAACAGGTGTTACGCTTCAAGCTGAAACAACCTCTCAAAAGACCCTGTCCATCAAAAGTGAAGTTGTCCTCGTCTCTATTGGTCGGCGTGCCTATACCAAGAATCTCAATTTAGCCGCTATTGGCATTACCCCTGATGAACGCGGAAAAATCGCCATTAATGATGACTACCAAACTGACGTTCCTCATATCTATGCAATTGGCGATGTTGTTCAGGGAGCTATGCTGGCCCATAAAGCTTCTGAAGAAGGGGTTGTGTGTGTAGAAAAGATGGTTGGGCAAAAACCACATCTCAACTATAACTGCATTCCTGATGTGGTCTATACCTGGCCTGAAGTATCGGCTGTGGGACAAACTGAAGACGCGTTAAAATCGCAAGGTATCGCTTATAAAACAGGAAAATTCCCCTTTAAAGCGAGTGGTCGTGCCCGTGCAGCAGAAGAAACAGAAGGTTTTGTCAAAGTTCTTTCTCACCCTGATACGGATGAAGTACTTGGTATTCACATGATTGGCCCTCGATGCGCTGATATGATTGGTGAAGCCGTCATCGCTATGGAATATCGTGCCTCTGCAGAAGATATTGGTCGTATTACCCATGCCCACCCTACCTTTACTGAAGCAATAAAAGAAGCGGCACTTATGGCTCATGATAAACACCCTATCCACATTTAGAGGCATTTGTCTTCTTCTTGTTTATACATCCACCGTCTCTCTCCATGCGGCAGCCTCTGAGACATTAAGCTCAGCCCCTATCTATGAAACCTTATGGGGAAATAGCCTTAAAGCCTATTGTCACGAAAAACAGATCTTTCGAGAACGTATTACCTATGTGGATTATGCGTCCCTTATGGGAAGTCAAACGTTCCAAGTCATTCATCAACTTCTTCGTCTTCAACATCCCAATGAACTTATCTCTAAAGAAGATAAACTTTCCTTTTGGATTAATGTCTACAATTTTACGGTGATAAAACTTATCGTGGATCATTATCCGATCCCGTCACTGGAGGATCTTAATACAAAAACACTTCCGATATGGGATAAAAAGGTCATTACTGTGGGGAATATGCCTTACTCTCTCTCTGATATTCGTGATAATGTATTACGATCGCAAGGCGACCCCAGGATCCATTTTGCTCTGGTTGATGGCGCTAAGTCTAGCCCTGATCTCTTACCTAAACCTTTTACCGCTAGCAAATTAGATACCCAACTTACCTATCAACAAAACCGCTTTTTAAATAACGCCAAAAAGGGGCTGCGATTTAACCATACCAGTAAACAGATCTATCTCTCATTATTATTTAAGCATTTTCAATCTGATTTTGGTTCATTGGAGGATATCCGAACGCTGGCTAGTGGATACACAGATCGTGATATCTCTAACTATTCTATTACTTATTTTGCCTTTGACAGGGCTTTAAATGACGTCCCGTAACGGCAGCTACTTTTCCTCTGAACAACTGAAGCAAGTAGACGACCTTATGGCGACACATTATAACGTATCGGAGCTACAACTCATGGAATGTGCTGGCTTTCGTCTAGCCGAATTTGCACGTAATACACTCCTAGAGTCTGGCCCACTTAATCGCACATCTCATATATCTATTGTCGTTGGAAAAGGCAATAATGGGGGTGACGGCCTTGTTGCCGCCCGACATTTAAGTAACTGGGGCGTTCAGGTCCATCTTATATTAGCGTGCCCACCTCAGCAACTTCATCCGCTTTCTTCCCAACACCTTAAAACACTTAGTCACTTACCTGTACAGAATTCCCTAGACAACACCTCTTGCCTAAATACAAGCTTATTGATTATTGATGCCCTACTCGGTATAGGTCTTACATCAGAGCCAGCTTCATCCTATCAGGATCTGATTCAGGCCATTAACGATAGTCCTGCCACTACACTTTCTGTAGATGTCCCCTCGGGCTTAAATGCCAGCTCTGGAACCCCCTTTGCCTCCTGCGTTCAAGCAGATATAACGCTTTGCTTAGCCGCACTTAAACAGGGATTTCAATCACCATCTTCACACCCTGTTTTAGGGACAGTTTGGCTTGCAGATATTGGTATCCCACCATCACTCTATAACACCTATTTCAAATTACCTGGCCCTCTTTTTAAATCACCTTATCACCGAATAGATATTTAACTGGGTCTTATTTACAAATAATATTATTATCACTACAATAACAGTCAAAATCATAATCCTCTTTATAAAGGAGATGCGATGAAACTAGGCATTAATATTGACCATGTAGCCACTCTCCGACAAGCACGTATGGAGGACGATCCTAATGTTATAGATGCGGCTTCTGCTGCACTAGAAGGTGGGGCGGATAGTATTACTATCCACCTACGAGAGGATCGTCGTCATATCCAAGACCAAGATGTTGACGCCATTATAAAACACGTTCCCATTGTTAATCTTGAAATGGCTGCTACCCAAGAGATGCTAGATATTGCTTGCACACTCAAACCCCATTTAGTCTGCCTCGTTCCTGAAAAGCGCGAAGAACTGACCACAGAAGGTGGCTTAAATGTGTTGGCTCTTTCTGATAAGCTTCCATCCTTTATACAGACCCTCCATAGGCATGGTATACAGGTTTCTTTGTTCATCGATCCGTCACCCCATCAAATTGATGCATCTCTAGCGGTTAAAGCAGATATGATAGAGATCCATACGGGTGGTTATGCACATCAACCTTCTGATCTCGCTATTATCACACAGGCTGTTGATGAGGCCGCAAAAAAAGGTCTAATTGTTAATGCTGGGCATGGCCTAAACTATAAGAATGTTTCACCTATCGCAGCCTTACCGAGAATTAACGAACTCAATATTGGACATAGTATTATTTCGCGTGCGGTTTTTGTAGGGCTTAAACAGGCTGTTTCAGAAATGAAAACCCTCATCAATTCAATAAAAGCACCCGCTCCTGAAACAACCTATGCACGTTAGTTCTCATAAATAATGTTTTGTAGGCCTCCAAAGAGGCGGATTTAAACGCTGTTCAAACAGTCTTTTCTTCAGGCATACGTCTACTTCAAGTAGAACAGTTCTTCATTGGACCACAACCAGGGAGATTTCTAATTACCTTATCCACCCTTTATATAAGCTTAATGTAAACCCCATACCATGTTGCGTTATATTCCTATGGTGCAGATGTCGCTAACTTTCTCAAGCCCTTTTACTAATTAACCAACGACACAGATTCTTACTTGGTATCTTTATTTCTAATCTAAACAAGAATCCTAACTCATTTTAATCGAAAGAGTGTTGGTGAATCTTTAAAAGTTCTGTATAATGATAATTACCATGTCGCTACAGAACATCGGCCCTCCGGGCTCTAATTTTGACCCTAGCAAACTGATGAATGTTCCAGACGCCACGTCTGTTGTTCTAGATGTTCATAAGAAAAAAGTAGAAATCAAGAAATCCAGCATCAAAGACATTGCTAAGGGTCTTGCCGAAGTCGCTTATAGCCTAGGTGAGACAAATGACCCTGATGAGTTTGCTGAGGATATGGCTGAAGATATCCTCATCGCCTTAAAGCAAGTAAAAGAACGTCAAGAAAAGAAAAAGAAAAAGAAAAAGCGGTAAATTCAAGGCAGTTGTCGTTTAATTACATGTAGCAAATCAAGTACCTGCTCTGGGATTGGACCGAACCGATCCTTAAGACCCTCCTCAAACACCTTTAGTTCACTTTTGTTTTCTAATGACGTTAATGCTTGATAAAGAGCTAACCTAATTCGAGGTTCCTTCACATAGTCTTCGGGTATAAGAACTGTAAGCCCTGTAGATAAGAAGGCCAGGGTCTGTTTTTTTTGATGCGTACCTTTTACTTTATGAACCGATTCTTCTAAAAGTTTGCAATATAACTCAAATCCGACAGTTGTCATAAACCCATGCTGTTTATGACCGAGCAATTGGCCAGCTCCCCTTATTTCAAGATCGCGCTTTGCTAGATCATACCCTGCTCCTAACGCAGAATATTCTTTGATGGCTTGTAATCGTTTTTCGGCCATTGAGGTTAATGGCTTATCTGGATACAAAAAAAGTGCATAGCCTTGCCGTTCTGATCGCCCCACACGCCCTTTAAGTTGATGAATTTGTGATAATCCAAAATGATCGGAATCATCGACTATAAGAGAATTTGCATTAGGAATATCCAGACCTGACTCAATAATTGTTGTACATAATAAGATGTCTATCTCTTTATTAATAAAAGCCGTCATGACGGTCTTTAGTTCTTTTTCAGATAATTGGCCATGAGCAACATCTATAGTCAATTTAGGAAATAGGCTCTGCAGTACTACTTTCTTTTTATGAATGGTTTTAACACGATTATAAAGATAGTATACCTGGCCTTTTCGTTTTATTTCCCTCTCAACGACCTCTTTAATTCTATCTTCACGATACACTGAAACCGCGGTTAATATAGGTTTCCTTTTTTTCGGAGCCGTCTTTAACATAGACAATTCCTTAGCACCACTTAAGGCCATATACAAAGTTCTTGGTATGGGCGTCGCACTCACACTTAACACATCAACGTTGGGTTTCAGTTGTTTAAGTTTTTCTTTATGAGCAACACCAAAACGTTGTTCCTCATCAATAATTAACAGCCCTAATTTGGAAAAGACAATATCTTTTTGTAATAAACGATGGGTTCCAATTACCAGGTGAATAGTATGTTGTTTTAATTTAGATATCGTTTGTAATTGTTTTTTTCTACTTTCGAAGCGTGACAATAGCCCTACCTGATAATCAAAATCTTTGAAACGCTTTAAAAAGGTCTTATAGTGTTGCTCAGCTAATAATGTGGTTGGAACAATAACAGCGACCTGACAACCATCCTCAACGGCCTTGAATGCCGCTCTCAAAAAGACCTCTGTTTTTCCATATCCAACATCGCCACAAACCAAGCGATCCATAGGTTTTCCTGACTCCATGTCTTTCTTGATTGCTGAGGTCGCAAGTCGCTGATCTGGAGTCTCTGCATGACCAAAGCTTTGTTCCAGTTCTAATTGCCATACCGTATCTTCAGAAAAGGAATGCCCCCTTGTATTATGACGTAATTTGAATAATAAAAATACATCTTTTGCTAACGCCTCTGTTGCTTTTTTCACGCTATGTTTAGCCCTTGTCCAACTACCGTCATGAAGACCGCTAATAGTAGGTGTTGAATCTCCTCCGCTATACTTATGAATTCGACCAAGCTGCTCTAACGGCACATATAATTTATCTTTCCCTTTATACTGAATATGTAAAAATTCACCTTCACAACCATATCGTACTAATCGAACGAGCCCTTTATATATACCTATGCCATAGTCCTCATGAACGACAAAGGTCCCTTCATCAATATCAGAAATAACACCCATTAACGCCTGTCCCGATTTAGGGGGTCTAAATAATATTTCTGAATCTTTAACAAAATGAATACTTGTAGAGGTAATCTTACTTAATGTTCGCTGATCCACACAATTAAATGAGACTAACCGGTCTAATTTCTCACCAAAATACTCAAGGCGAATAGGATGAGAATGTTGATAGGAAAAGAGATCAATAATATCTCCTCTCACAGAAAATTCCCCAGGGTCCATAACCATAGGAACACGTGTATAATCAGCCTTAACTAAAGAGGCAATCAATGTTGTGAATTTAGGATATTTTTTTAACGTAATAGACTGTTTCTGCTTCATTTAACATAACATAGTGTCATAGCTTCAACACAATATGCACCCTTCATATATAATAGTCGACCTACCTCATCTAAGGTAGCCCCAGTCGTCACTATATCATCGTATAAGCAAATATGCCTATTTTTGATTTTTTCTTCATCCAAAACTGAAAAAACATCCCTTAACTGAGATCGTCGTTCCGCCCTCGTTAATCCAAATAAAGGCCTAGTCCCCCGATGACGACAGATAATGACAGAACTTTGAATTCCCCATTGTTTAAAAGGGCCTTCAAATAAGTGGCTCACATGATCAAACCCCCTATTTTTATATCGTAATTTGTGTGATGGGATAGGAATATACCAATCGGCTAATGACACCGGGCACTCTTTTTGAGAGTGTCCCAATTTAGAACCTAAAAGCAATCCAATAGCTTTATAAGATTCCAATTTATAATAAGCCATGATTTTCTTTAAATTGTCACTATATGGAAAAAAGGACTGTATCCACATATTGTTGATACATTGCCTGTAGGGTTGAAAAGAGAGCTTAAAACAGCTTTTACAGATATCCCTGTTGCAGGAACAACCACAGATCAGACAGCAACGTGGTAAGAAGGTATTTATCCCAATTTCTATAAAACTATTGAGATAGCGAGTTACCTTATGAAAGCTTATTGAGGCGCCTCATAATATCTCTTTTTCGCCTAAATCGAAAGACATTTATATTGGCTAATTCCATCAATAACTCACGTCGTTCTTCTGCATACTTCTTTGAATCTTCAACCAACTTCGTATTTTCATCCAATAATGGTCGTAGTGTATCCCCCTGCTTTTCAAGCGTTAGTATACGTTTACTTAATAAATCAAAATGACAATTTTGAACTGCTAAGAGGTCCTCTTTTTGTCCTTCAATTGCTTCAACAAGTTTACTGAACACATTATTAAAACTAGGATCACCAGCTTCACCAGGAACGTGAATACGTCGTTTTTTCTGATCCTCTAAAAAAGCCAAGTACCGTTTTAATTCTTCATCATAAATAAAGTATTTAGGTATTCCTCGCCCTTTTTTATCTCCAAGAACCTTCTCAGCAACCAGTTCACCTTTTTCAATGGCTTGGTTCAACTTGTACTTGGATAGTTTTCCATCTGTTAATTTTTCGATTTCATATACTGTATACTTTTTCATAATGTAAACCTCGTATATTATAACTAAAATTATACTTAACTATAAATCCAGTCTTATAGAAACAGTCTTAAATCACAATATAGTCTATCTGCGCTAACATTGTCAATGACAGCATCTTCTCTTTTGAGATTATTTTACCTATGATTTACTTCCTCAATACTATTTTACAAACCCTAACAGCTTTGTATAATTAATTCATTAAGCTATTCGATGCAATTTTTTTATGAGTTCTCTTTTTTTCCTTATCTGAAATGGGTTTAATTGCATCAATTCCATCAGTAAATTTCGTCATTCGCCTGACTCTACAAACCCCTTCTTTTTTTGTTCGAGCGTTGCACAAACATTTTCGCTATATTCTTCTTGGAGTTTTTCTAACGCACCAATTTTTTGTTCTAAACGCGCAAATTGAAGTTGATATCTGCCCATTATTTCTTTTTGATAATTCCGTATAATTTTCTCTATATCATCCATTGAGCTATCTCCACTACTCATAGAACCTTCTGATAACTCTATTCGTTGTTTATACTGCTTTTCTATAAGTTCTAAAAAACTTAATAGGTCTTCTCGATTGACATAGTATTTTAGAATACCACGACCATGTTTATCCGCCTCAACAATCTGACACTTTAGATCGCCAGATTCTATTGCTTTATTGAGCCTATATTTTAGACAACTTACCATTTGTCATCTTTTCTATCTGATAGACCGTATATTGAACCATAGAAGACAAATTCCTTTCCCTTTTTCATCTAAAAACTCAAGTATATTGACATAGAAACCTTATTGTATTTACTCTTTTTTTACAATATTTTTATACTTTATTGCCACATAGAAATCTTAGCACCTTGAATGATGCATGTTTAAGTTCTTCCGTAATAGGGAAAACTCTATACAGCAACACCATTCACAGTCATCTTAATTTATATCTACAAGGGAGTAATGTATGAGATCTCTACAATATAAAGACAGTTTTCTTACCGCATGCAGCTATTTTAAAACTGGGGATATAATACAATGTGCAGACGCTTTTCGTTATTATCTTAATCAAAACAATCACATGGCAACTGTGACAGCCTCTGAAGTTACCCTATTCAAAGTGATTATGGGACTCTCCTCTCGTTCAGAAGCCATTAAACGTTATACAGATATGACATCTCAACTTGGATGGTATTTTCAAGAATCACAGGAGATATCCCATGCGATTTACTGTTATCAACTATCCCTAACATTTAGAAACATCCTTAATACCCACTTAAAACTTAATACACTCTATAAAGAAAAAACCCGATCCACACAGGAATTTGCTTATCTTTCTAAGGCTGTCTATCATCTAGAAGTAGCATCACAGTTTGATCCCCTTACATATGATATGCAAGTTTATATCTATATCGAACTAGGCTCACATTATCTTAAACTATTCCAATATTCAGAAAAAAGAGACTGCCTCAATCTATTACTTGACTCTTCCATTAAATATCTTGAAAAGGCACAATACATTTTCAATAGTACAACAATCAAAGATAACCATCTCATCAAGGCCTGGCAATTCCATTATATCTACGGTGCTGCACTTCTAAAGAAATATCTCATCACAGGCCATAAAGAGTGCCTTAACAACGCTATCAATTGGATCTCTACCGCTCTACTTTTAAATCCCCGGGCCTCTATCGCTTATAAAACCCTCATTACTATTTATGAAAAATATTGGCCTAACCCTTGGTTGCGTAATAAATGGGTATTCAAATCCATTTTAGCCAATCAATTCCACAAAATTGCGCCCTCTTTAGACTTCATGCGTCAGTAATCAATGTGTCCCGTAAGAGTATTGTTTTTTATGATATAACACTATCTTTCGATTACTCCCTCATCTATTCTTAGTTACAATAGGGCTATCATGAAGCAACCGTATGTTATCGCACCTTCTATATTGTCCGCCAATTTTGCTAAATTAGGCGCCGACGTTGAGCAAGTCCTAACCGCCGGCGCAGACTGGGTCCACTTCGATGTTATGGATAACCACTACGTACCTAACCTCACCATAGGCCCGCTTGTCTGTAAAGCGCTCCGCGATCACGGTATTACCGCCCCTATCGATGTCCACTTGATGGTGCAGCCTGTTGATAGTCTCGTCCCTGACTTTGCTAAAGCTGGAGCAACATACATCACCTTTCATCCAGAAGCCTCTTCTCATATTGATAGAACCATTGAACTTATCCGTTCAGAGGGATGTAAGCCAGGAATTGTTCTTAACCCCGCTACCCCTATTGCTTATTTGGATCACATTCTTGAAAAGATTGACCTTATTCTACTCATGTCCGTTAATCCAGGATTTGCTGGACAATCCTTTATTGAAAGTGTTCTCCCTAAAATTAAGGCCGTCAGACAACGCATCACGCAATCAGGTCGTGATATTCGACTGGAAATTGATGGCGGCGTGAAAACATCTAATATAGTAGACATCGCTCGGGCTGGCGTAGACACATTTGTCATGGGTTCAGGTATCTTCAATGGGACGCCTTATACAGAGACCCTTCGTACCATTAGGGGCCTGCTTGCAGACATTTGACCTTAATCGTTACTCGGTTGTTAAAAGTAAACGGCGAAAAAACCCTTGCATCAAACTAAACCCCGATTGTTCTATAAGCGTCCTTGTTCCCTGGCATTACCCCTCTTTTCTTATCAAAGACTTTGTTAAACGCGCCACACCTTGGCTAATTAAGAAACATCAACAATTTGTCTCACAGGGAGCTCTATACACCCCCTATACAATTGAGTCTGGTCGTTCATTCCTCTTTAAAGGCCAACTCTATTCCTTAAAACTTGGACACATGCCCAAAGCCTCTATTCTTAGACGACTACCTCATTTATTTATCTTTAATCCAATAGAAAGACCATCCCAATCTGCCTATAAAGAACAGCTCAAATCCTGGCTTTCGGAACAAGCTCATCTTTATATTACACCTCGCGTTTATCGCATTGCGAAATACTATAACGTAGCCCCCAATCATATTCGATTCAAAGCCTTACGGTCCCGTTGGGGGAGCTGCTCCATTAAAAAGAATCTTAACTTTAATATCTATCTCATGATGGCCCCACCTTCTGTAATTAACTACGTCATTGTTCACGAAGTCTGTCATCTGAAAGAACTTAATCATTCGCCCAAGTTTTGGGATTTAGTGACAAAAACATGTCCACACTATAATCGTGAAGCAACTTGGCTTAAACGCTATGGGCCACTTCTTCAACTGGATCATGATTACCCAAAGCTTCTTGCCCACTATACTACCCCAAAAAAGACTTTCCCTGTTTCCCTCTAACCTGTAGACTAATCCAGCATTACATCAAGAAAACAGCACTTTCGTTCATCCGTGTACCTTAAATTATTATGATTAACCCACCACCAAGCCATCGACCTACATCGGCACATAAACCACTCAGACGGACTAATAGCCAGCTTCGCTCAAACTCGCCATCAAAAACGGCTTTTTACTCAGGATTGGCCTCCATCCCCCAAGTAGGATTATGACTCCCTTTTGACACCAAAAAGAATCTACCGTGGTGTATCGATACAGTGTGGAGCCGCCGTATTTGGAAGTGGACTCTTTAATACAAGCTGGTTTCTGATTCAACGCTATATCAAGGGCCTATAGAAGAAAGTTCATAATTAGTGTAAGTTATGGGTTATGAAATCATCTATATTAATCCTCTTTTTTGGTCTCGTTTTCACATCTTTCAACCTTATCTTAGCCAATGATCAGGATCTTTTTGACCAATTTGAGGATGACACATCTATCACCTATGATCGGTCCTATTTAGACACACTGCCTATTGACGGACATCTCTCAATAGGGTCCCATTATGCATTTTCCCAACCCACTGCTCCGTTTAAAGGACTCTCCTCCCTTAAATCTACCCTCAAACTGCAATCCCAACTCAAAACCCCTATGGACGGTGCCCTATTTATCAGTGGGCACCTCTCCTATGATGCTATCCATACACTTCGCGGTCGTGACCAGTATACAACGCCTTTTCTTAACTCAAACGAATGGGATCATGATTGGGATCAAGTCTATCTCCGGGTCCCCCTTCATCACCAACTTGATCTAAGCATTGGTCGGCAGTTAGTCAACTGGGGATATTCTGATCTCTTTCCAGGACTCAACCTCATCAACCCGCTAGATAATCGTCAAATAGGGCTCACTGATTTCACTCTGGTTAAACTCCCTGTGGGCATGACCCGACTGAGCCTGGAGGTCAATCAGTGGTTATTGAACAGCTATTATCTCTTTGAAACACGATATCCAAAATGGCCTAGCTACGGTAGCGATTTCTATCTCTCCGATTCCCCGCCCCCGCCACTTGTTACCAATACTGACCCTCAATACGGGATATCAGCAACACGTCACTTTCAACAGGGCGACTTGGGACTCTATTGGGCTAAACTTATCCATCACTCACCTTATCTCACCCCTATCACTAACGGTGTCACTCAGTCCTACTCGTCTATAACTATTTTAGGTGGCTCAGCTACTTACCCCTTACAATCTTGGCTTCTGAAAGGGTCTGCCGCCTATTTGACTGGACTCAAATCCTATCATCAGCCTCAGAAGCCCTTAACACAACTTCGACTCACAACAGGACTTGATTACCAAGGCTTTTCTAATGCCCTTCTCACCATAGAGGCCCAATGGCACTATTACCCAACCTTTGCCCCCCTCTAAGAAACAGCCCCCGACAATCTCTCCCAACATACCCTCTCTTTAGCCTTTATATATCAACAGTCTTTCCTACGAGAGACTCTTAGCTGGACCCACGCTTTTTTTATTACGGAGCTTCCCCTGAAGGGTACCTTATACCGTGGCCTTATCAGCTATGAACTAACTGATAACCACCATCTTTCTTTGGGTCTCATTCTCTATGGTTCAGGCAAAAACAATGTATTTTCTGTACTCGATTTGAATGACAGAATACACCTAGAATCAAAAACCCTTTTCTAAGATTGTCTCATACTACAAAACTAGCATGTTTAAAAAGTGCTAATTGTGGGTACTTACCCAGTAGACGCGACTAAATAACACTTTAACGTGAGGGGGGATAACGAGTGTTAGGTTCCGAGCTTGAAAGTTGGCATGATCTTGAATCTCATTTCATCTTCGATCACAACGAAGACCTGGTTAAAGATTATCTACTACAATACCCATTGGCCTTTAGACATGTCTTCGAAGAACTCATGGATTATGGAGCAGAAAGTATTGAAGTCGATCTACCTGGACACGAAGGGACACTACGATTTACGCCTCAAGACGGAAAAATTTTCATTTCTTTTTTAGAGCCAAAAGAAAACCTATTTACTAACAAATTCAACCTTCTCATGACACAGGTCTACAATGAAATTGCAGAAGAAGATAAGATTCGGGACGAATTTGTGGAATATTCGAAACAAAAACAACTAAGTGATCGCGGAATCGATGATACCACCCTGGATGAAATCAATACCTTTATGGACGAAGGGTACTATGATACTTCAGTATCTTAGATAAGATGGCGACAGCACCTCACATGGTCGCCTATTTAGTCACAAGAATATATGTAAACTTTTTTAGATTTTTGGTATAGTAGGTCTTCAGTCGGAGAGATACCCAAGTGGCTGAAGGGGACGGTTTGCTAAACCGTTAGTAGTCGTAAGGCTAGCGAGGGTTCGAATCCCTCTCTCTCCGCCAGAGAACCTGACCTTTTCCAAAATCGCTCCAGTTTCATAATTTCCATTATGCGCCTTCCACGAGTTTTCAAAAATCTCAGAACCTCTAATCGCCTCTTTTTCAGATATCTCAAACCCCTCTCTCTCTCCGCGAGAACCTGACCTTTTCTATAAACATATAAAGAAGTGATATACTTTTAACAATCTCTTTCCCATTGATAGGATAAAAAAGTGCTTGATCTACTTATAACGTTTATAGATGAATTTAAACACCTTATCATAACTGTCCTCCCTTATTTTATCATCGGAGTGACAGCCGGCGCTCTAATACAATCTTATGTAAGCACAGACGCCTTAATGACTTATTTAAAAAAAGGCCTTGGCCCAATCATCAACGCAAGTCTTCTTGGAGCTCTTATACCCGGCTGTGCATGTGCCACCATGCCCATGGCCGAAGGATTAAAATCTAGAAGCCAAAGTCTTGGTACTGTCTGTGCCTTTATCATGGCATCGCCACTATTGGCGCCCCACACTATCATCTTAACTTATGGCTTACTGGGAACAAAATTTACCATAGGGCGTATCGCGTTTGCGTTAGTCGGTTCAATAACATTTGGTTTTCTCTGTCATTGGCTACAATGTTATAAAGTAGCTGGTTTTCAATTTAAAAATAACCCTATCGATGATACATGCTGTCAGGCAAGCAACCCAAAAAATGACTCTTTCTTTCTTAGCTTTTGGACTATTACAAAAGAATTAGGAGCCTATTTTTTACTTGGTATTACTATAGCTAGCCTTTTATCTACATTTATTCCTGAAGAAGCCATTCCTAGATATATTGGTTCTTCAGGCTTTCTAGCTTTTTTCTTAGCCTTAATCATTGGCATTCCGTTATATGTCTGTGAAGGTGAAGAAATCCCCATCACACTATCATTGGTCACTTTAGGACTTGGACAAGGACCAGCCATGACCTTCTTATTAGGCTCTGTAGGCACGTGTCTTCCAACATTTATTATGGCTCAAAAAACGATCGGTAAAAAAGCCATGCTTCTTTACGCCACATACTGGTTTCCTTTTGCTTTATTTTCAGGTTTAGTATTTCATTATTTATAAAGCATAAGATAGCCATATTTCATAAAAAAACACCCTCTAAAGCAACTGTGTTGCAAAAGAGGCAGTCTTTAGTTATGATACACCCAATGTTAGAACGAAAAACAACTATATCTAAGCATGTATTAATGCAATTAAAAGTATCCACTTCGCCTTTATCTGTTGGACAACTTCTGGCAAATCTGGAACAACATGGGTTACATCCAAATAAGACCACCATTTATCGAATTTTGGAAAAGCTGATGAATAAAAAGGCGGTCACTGAAATTCCCCTGAGAAATGGGGTCACTTATTTTGAACTATCTCATGGACATCATCATCATTTTATTTGCAATGAATGTGATGCTATTGTTTGCTTAAAAACATGCCATGTTGAATCTCTAGATATTAACCTTACTGAACTACTTCCAAATAAACAGTTCAGAATTCAATCTCATGATTTTAATTTATATGGTATTTGTGAACCTTGCTCCAATAACTAGGAGGATTTAATGAAAAAAATAATGTTATTAGGACTTTTTCTTGGCGTTATATTATCGCAATCGCTTCTGGGCGCTACCAATGTTCATCTACACGGACAGGCCCAATTGAATCTGGTTGTCGATGAAGAACACATTTCTATGGCGTTATCCGCACCTGCAATGACGTTGATTGGCTTTGAACATGAACCTCGTACTGATGAAGAAAAAAATGCGATTAAAACAGTGACTCAAACATTAAATGAATTACATTTATTTGCCTTTTATGAAAAAAAACGTTTCCTTCGTAAACCACGTTTACTCCAATTACAACGGTTATATTCAAATGCTGAGTTGCATCATGATAATCATCAAAAAGATACACACACTCAAACAAACGAGAACATCCAGCATAGCCATAGTCCCCATATAGAATTCAAATTGAACGTTCGGTATAAACAGGATCCAGGCAATAATGTTGCTCTCATCTCCACTGAGCTTTTTAACCACTTTAAAGACCTCCACAATATTGTTGTTACGATATTTTCAAATGACATACAAACACAGCAGGTATTATCACCTAATCATGCTAAAGTAAGGATATAAATAACCATGTTAAGTTCACTATCAACGTCAAAATCAAATGTTTTATTATGCCTAGGCTCTATCGCTTGTATTGTTCACTGTTTTGCAACACCCTTTATTGTCATGATGCTGCCGTTCTTGGGAAGCTCCCTTGAAAATCATTTTATTGAATTAGGCTTGTTTGTTACCTCTATTTTGAGTGGCACTTTTATTATGTACAAAGGTTACGCAGCACATCATAAAAGTCCTTCTATTCTACTATTTGGTGCAGGGATTGCACTCTGGTTACTTCATCTATATCTTGAACATGAAGGAATTCCGGGTGCTAAACGTTACTTTTCTATTGGTACAGCCTTTGTTCTTGGATCGTATTTTATTAACTATCGGTATATTAAACGATGTCCATCTGAATGCTGTAACCGTTAATGAGCCTTCTTCAAGTCGAGAACCTTTATTTTAAATATGATACTGACAGGCACTTTTCACTTAACATAAATCAGTTTTCTGTTAATCAAAATAGCCACGTCTTTATTGAAGGTCCAAGTGGCTGTGGTAAAACAACTTTTTTAAATATATTGACTGGCCTTCTTAAGCCTATTGATGGGCATATTCATATGACGGGTACAGACATCACAACTCTTTCAGCCGTAAAGCGAGACCAATTCAGAGCCGATCATTTTGGCATTATTTTTCAGCTCTTCAATTTAATTCCTTATCTTAGCGTGCTCGACAACATTATCTTACCCTGTACTTTTTCACAAATTAAAAAAGAAAAAGCCCTTAAATTCTCAAATTCCTTGGTAGACGAGGCAAAACGGTTATGTAAGAAACTTGATATCCATAAGCAACTTATTGAAAAACCAGTCCAACACTTGAGTATTGGCCAACAACAACGTGTGGCTATCGCTAGAGCTTTAATTGGGCAGCCTGAAATCATTATTGCTGACGAACCCACCTCTGCATTGGACCCTCATCTAAAAGAGCAATTTATGGCATTTTTATTAATGGAATGCACAGCAAATAACGCTAGTCTTATTTTTGTATCTCATGACCTATCTTTAAAGTCTCACTTTGACCATGATTACCAACTAAATCAACTCAATCAAATTCCTGGAAATAAGACTCATGTCTCTGTTTAAACTTACCATAAAAAGTATTCTAAGCCGAAAATTCACATCTATGCTTTTGATACTCTCTATAGGCTTAAGCACCATGCTATTAATAGGTGTTCAGAAAATAAAGATAAGTGCAAAAGTAAGCTTTAGTCATAGCATTTCAGATACAGACCTTATCATAGGCCCTCGATCTGGTGACGTTCAACAGCTCCTTTATACTGTTTTTCGACAAGGCCAACCCGTTTCCAATATATCTTGGAAAAGTATTAAACATATTCAATCATTTTCAGAGGTAGAGTGGCTGGTTCCACTTTCTTTAGGCGATTCTCACCGTGGATACCCTGTTCTAGGCACTTCAGAACGTTATTTTCAGCATTACAAGTATGGCTATAAAGAAGGGTTAGCACTCCAAACTGGACACGTATTTCAAGACCCCTATGATGTCGTCCTTGGTTCAGAGGTGGCTAAAACCTTACACTATAAGATTAACGATACCTTATACTTATCACATGGGGTGGCTAAAGGACGCCTCCCTCTACATAAAAGTAAGACCTTTCACGTTGTCGGCATTTTAAAACCAACCGGAACCCCTGTAGATAAAACTGTTCATGTTCCGCTTGAGGGTATAACCGCAATACACCTGAATCTTCAAAACCGTTCTCCTGAAAGAAAAACGACACAACAAACAAACCAAAATCGTTTAGATTTAACACCGCAATCGGTCACCGGCTGTTTAGTTGGGCTAACATCTAAATTCTCTATTTTCTCTGTCCAGCGGCGTATTTCAGAATGGACAGAGGAACCCTTAATGGCCATCATTCCAGGGGTTACCCTTGCTCGCTTATGGCGTAGTATAAGCACTGTAGACACAGCTTTTTTAATCATTACAATCCTTGTAACCGTTATTGCATTTATTGGGTTATTACTCGCCTTGTTTATGTCGTTACATCAGCGTAAACGTGAATTAGCTATTTTAAGAACCCTGGGAGCACATCCTCGACACTTAGCATTAGTACTTATGTTGGAATCATTGCTCATCACCTTAAGTGGTGTTATCTTTGGAGTACTATTAATGATTAGTTTAGGCATCTTTTTAAAACCTATTCTGGAGACAAAATTCGGACTTATATTATCTTTAGGCACCTTATCCGCTACTGAGTTCTATTTTGCTACATGCATTATTATATTTGGTGTATTAACAAGCTTCATTCCTGCGTTATTGGCCTATCGAAAGGGACTTTCTGAAGGATTTATTTCGATATGAAATATAAATATTGGATCCTTGTAATGTTGATCTATATGGTACCTCAGGGGTTAGCTAAGAATGTTACGGTTCTATCCTGGGACCTTATGGAAACCTTAGATTACAAGTCAGGCAAGGCTCCCGATACATTAAAAAAACTAGACACACAAATGGTCGAGGTATCCGGGTTTATTGTTCCTTTGGAAGGTGAGTATTTAGATAAAATAAAAGAATTTTTCTTAGTACCTAACCCTTTAGCCTGTGTGCATGTGCCCCCACCACCACCTAATCAAATGATTTATGTCACCATGACACAAGACATCCCTCTCGATATGGACTTACGTGGCGTTGCCATTACAGGGATTTTAACTATTCTTGAATCTAATACGGATGATAACTTCGCTAGCTTTGAACTCTTTGGTCATTCTGCGAAAGATACTGATATCGAGTTTACAGATCCCATCGATGATATTTTAAACTCTACTATTTAAGGACTTTTTTGCCCCAATTATATCTACGACCTAATCAACACTTTTTTTTGACCGTTTTAACCCCGAAGGTATCGATTACCCTTTTAGTGTAATTTCATATATACTATGGCCGTCATGACTGTATTAACAAAAGAACTTATTGAGAGATATGATATTGAAGGGCCACGTTATACAAGTTACCCAACCGCGCCTGTTTGGCATTCAGAGTTTGATCGAACAACGTATGGTCATACTCTCAAACAATTTGGTCAAACCCCTAGCCCTTTATCTCTTTATATTCATATCCCTTTTTGTGAAAAACGATGCCTATTCTGTGCATGTAACGTGGTTATTCGGAAGCAAAACGCATCTGTTGGCGATACCTACCTTGCTTATTTAGAAAAAGAAATCATTCTCATTTGTCAACAACTCCCAACTAAACCCATTGTTAAACAAATTCATATTGGCGGAGGAACACCAACCTACTTATCAGACGCTCAACTACATACCCTATCAGAACTACTGGATCGCTACTTCGATACCCGCCAACTACAAGAAAAGTCCATTGAAGTAGATCCTAGAAGTCTTAATACACAAGGGATCCATACGCTTCATAAACTTGGGTTTAATCGCCTCTCGTTTGGGATCCAAGACTTTGATCACAACGTCCAAGAATCTGTACTGAGAGTTCAGTCATTTTCTGATATCTCTAATTTAATTGAAACGGCACGGTCATTATCGTTTAAGTCTATTAATTGTGATCTTATCTATGGGCTACCCTTCCAAACAAACCATACCATTGAACAAACTATTAACCAACTTATTACACTGAAACCCAATCGTATTGCCTTATACAGCTTTGCTTATGTGCCTTGGATTCACGCCCATCAGAAACGCTTACATAACGATCTCCCTGATTCAGATAATAAAATAGCCCTTTTCCTGAACGCAAGAGAACGCCTTCTAGATAATGGGTATATCGCTATTGCCATGGATCACTTTGCCTTGGCTGATGATGATCTGGCTATTGCCTATAATAAAGGGTCCATGCGTCGAAACTTTATGGGATATGCCACACTTGCAACCTCCAATTACCTTGGCCTAGGGGTATCCTCCATTGGCTATATTTCTCACTGTTTTGCACAAAATACCAAAGATATCAAAACCTATTATGCTAACCTAGATGCAGGGGTTTTGCCCACCGAACGCGGCTATGCCCTATCGAAACGAGACATTATTAATCAATGGGTTATTTCAACATTAATGTGCCAGTTCCATCTTTCTAAGGCTGCTTTTCATAAAGAATTCAATCTCTCCTTTGATACTTACTTTCAAGACAAACATCTCTTTCTGAATCATTATGAACAAGAAGGCTTCATTCATCGAAATAAAGAGGGGATCACCGTTACCGAATTAGGCCGACTATTTATTCGAAATATTTGTATGGGTTTCGATGACTATCTCCCCAAGAAGAAAAAAGAAAATCAATTTTCAAAAACTGTATAATGTTGGACTAATTATTTTTATAGTTGTTGTGTATTAACCTACAAGACCTTTCTCACTCGTTAAAAACGATCCTATCAATACACTCTTTAACTATAGAAAAAAGGCCCTCCAATCACTTTTTAAAGCTTTACCTCTATCAGTATCTCATTACGTCTTAAAAACCAAGGTATATACGGGGGATTATAAAAGGCATAAATAACCTTATCTACTATGTCATACTTATTTGTTTTTAAAAAATCTCGTAATTGACGTTCATGTCGATCCAAGTTCTCCTGATGAGCTGTTCCAGAAAACCGAATTACGGCCATCTGTGCCCCCTTAACCTCTGTTATGGTAATCCTATTATCCACTGGTCTAGGCATCCTATTTTTACTCATATCTGAAGGCATATAAAAGGATACGTTCCATTGATTCTCATCAATAGCCGTTTGTGAAACAGGAGCGGTCATAGGTATTTGGAGATTTGTATCATTACTACCCTTAATAAATTCAACTAAAATTCGAAAAGCTTTAGTTGCTGCTTCACCACGCTCCCCGGTTGTCACAACATCTGCGGTTATGACACGTGTATAATCTCTAATTTCAATGGCATCATCTTTATCCATAACTGTATAAGGGCGCTCTTCTACTGCCATCGTATTAACCGATATAAACATAATAAATCCCACTGCCATCCATAGATAATACATAAAGACTCCTTTTCCAATAATGTTATATTGTCTTTCATATCCGTTAATATACCCTTTGCCATAGTATTCAAACATTATACAGCTCTAGGCACCATTTTAAGATTGATCTGTCAAACAATCCCATGCATAGGCAGATAGCCATGTTTCTGAAACCAGAGCCTTTAAAACCCATCGCCTTATTGTAAGACCACAATTTATACTAATACCCCTGTTATATCACCAAAAACACAACAAATTATCGAATAATTAGATATAAAAATATAAAGATATTGACTTCAATGCCGTATAAGACCTACAATTACCCAGCCCGAATATCCAGTTTTTCAATAAAAAACCTAATGATTATAACTAATTCCAAAAGAGGTGGAGAATGAGCGTTGTTGCCGAAAACACAAATCTAGTGAGTCCCGTAGATGGGGAACCCTTAACTGACATAAATTATGATACACAACAGTCATTTAATAGTAAGGTTGAGCGCGCAAAAGTAGCCTATAAACTGTGGTGTAAACAAACATCTCGAGACCGCGCCCAAATTTTTTATCGGTATAGAGAGTTACTGATCGCTGAACGCGACATATTAACTGAACTGGTCCATAGAGAGAATGGCAAAACACTAGCAGAAGCAGCCGCCGAAGTTGATAAATCAATCGAAGTAACTGAATTTGCCTGCTCAATCCCTCAATTTACGTTAGGCGAAAATAGCGTCGTGAGCCAAGGGATTAACTGTCAAATGACCCATGAACCCTTGGGTGTGGTGGCCAATATCACGCCATCAAACTTCCCATTAATGGTCCCACACTGGACCCTTGCTATCTGCTTAGCACTCGGAAATACATTGATTCTCAAACCCTCAGAAAAAGTACCGTTAAGTGTCATGCATTGTGCCGATCTTCTACGATCAGCTGGACTACCAGATGGCTGCCTTGAGATTGTGAATGGGGGACAAGAAACAGTCGAATGGAGTTGTGATCATCCAGATATAAAAGCCATCTCATTTGTAGGCTCTACTCGAGTCGCAAAAGCGGTATACCGACGTGCCACACATCACTTAAAGCGTGCCTTATGTCTGGGCGGTGCCAAAAATCAAATCCTAGTATTACCAGATGCCAATAAAGCGATGACAGCCAATAATATTGCCGTATCCATGGCCGGTTGTGCAGGTCAGCGCTGTATGGCTGCCTCTGCAATGGTGGGCGTAGGCAATATCGACCCCATTGTGGACGCTATCAAAACAGAATCTCAAAACATTGTTCCCGGCGAAAACCTGG
>CAZIOF010000103.1:0-11963 GCA_964540745.1 uncultured Candidatus Marinamargulisbacteria bacterium | reverse complement strand
CAATTGCAACCAAAAAATAAGAAACGTCAAACTTATAAATAGAAGGCCTTCCATAACACCTCTATTCAATATAGCCTTAATCCCCCGTTTATGAAACCGCATTAAGTCCATGGCTGTATTTGGCAGCACTTTCCAACACGTTAACCATCCAATTCCCATACATAACCCGGTTGCACAAAGTATAACAACACCTAACCATGCCATCATCTTAGGGTTTATGGTTATCACCATCATAGGCATAAGTATTCAACATATAAGAATAAACAACATGCCACAACTAACACCTAACATTGCGCCAATTGCACCTAAACAGCCATACCTCAACATAATTTCTTGTGCAATTAATTGTCTCGACATCCCTAACGCCTTTAATATAGATACACTTGCCATTTCTTTATTAAAGATTAATCGAATGACCATATACATCCCCATTAAAGACAACCAAAAGACAACAACCCTTAACATCTTCATAAAAAAAATAATCCTATCTAAGGTAGGAGACAGCGTCTCTTCAAAATCATTAAATGTTCGTATCATTTTCAGTTGTCGTTGTCCAAAGACAATACTATAGGCCTCTTTTGTTATCGAGGTATTCCACCGTGCCATTAGTTGCGCTTTAAATGCGTCACTTTTTTCAGGATTATCTAATTTAATCCAGGTTGTGAACGCATATTGTGTTCCCGTATCTAGGGCTAAGTCTCTATAATATTCTAAAGACATATATAGTTTAGTGTCAGTGGCCGCTAAAGATAGTGGCAATTCAGGCGATTCTGTGACTCTCCCTCTAATATGAAAGGGCTTCCCTGCTATCATAATCGTTGATCCCAACATCTCACTCGCTACTAGTGAGTTTGTTCTAATATATACCTGTGGCTTTTCTCCCAATGTTTTTGCTGGTGACTGAATAGTTCCATTGCTATCTGTAACTGAAAATTCTCCGTAAAAAGGATACTTTTCTGAAATGGCAATTAATTCAACTTTCTTGATAGCCTCATTTAGGTATTCAACATTTATAAAGGTAATAATCCGAGACTGAAGACGACCACCATAGTCCTCCAAAAGGTCCACAAGCTGCCGCCTCTTTTCAAGTGATAACGATGTTTCTGTCGTTATTTCAATATCTCCGCCCAATAAGGGTTTTGTTTGGGTTAATACTGACCCTTCAACACCTTGTTGCAATAACCCTAAGCTTGTTTGGACAAAAACTGGCATGGCAAGGCAACTAAGAACTAGCACGTTTAATGCAACCTGTCTTCTTAATTGTTTGGATAATATAAAAGAGACTATGTTCATTTCAGGGTGGTCAAAGAACCCTCTTTAAGTTCCATAACCCTATCACATTCTCTAGATAAATACGGTTCATGTGTAACAACTATAACCGTACTTTTTATCTCCTTGAGTAGCGAAAAAAATAAGTCTCGAACCTTCCTCTGAGTCATAAAATCTAAATTCCCTGTTGGTTCGTCGGCAAATACAATATCAGGCTCTTTAATTAATGCACGTGCTATCGCAATACGTTGTTTTTCACCCCCAGATAATTGTGCTGGCAAATGCTTCTCTCTTTTTAGGAGCCCTATTTTATCTAACCAGTATCGCGCTTTTTCTCTAGACTGATCGATTCCTAATAATTCCAATGGCACCTGAATATTTTCCTGTGCTGTTAACATAGGTAATAGTCTATCCTCTTGAAAAATCAAACCTATCTTTTGACACCTTAACAGGGTTAGTTCTTTCTCTGTCATATGGCAAATAGCTTGTCCACACACACTGATTTCGCCTTTATTTGGCCTTTCTAATCCTGCACATAAACTTAATAATGTTGTTTTCCCACTTCCAGATGGTCCAATTATGGCTAATGCTTCACCCTTTAATACTGAAAAGGTCAACTCATTAAGAATAGTCATAACACCTTCATCCGTTTGAAATGACTTGGTAAGTCTATCTATCGTAATCATTGTTCATAAACCTCATTGTAAAGTATAACTATTTGGATACACTTAAACATTACGAAATAATAGTCATTCCGTAAATATCTCTTTCGATCTAAAATGCACTAATACAGTTTACGAATAGATGATCACTTATAACGTCAGTGACAACTGAAAGAATTTTTTCATCTATACACTTTCCAACAAGGCTCTAGAATTAGTTAAAGAAGAAAAAGCCTTAAATCCACTTATTGTAAGATTTCAAAACAACGATACTTTCTACCTTTGCAACACTTGTCTTCGAATCAGAATCAATTGTTTTTAATAAATGAATTAACTCCGTAGACACGACAAAAACTTCGGCCATAATATCATATTGACCTGTCACCAAACTAACATTCACAACTTCTTGATAGGTTAATAGTTGCTCTGCGGTTGTTTCTAACTCCTGTCGCTTCTCTACCTGCATCCATAATTGAAATATCTGTTTTTCTTTTACTTTTTGAGGATTAATTAAGCCTATAAGCTTTAAATATCCACTCTCTAATAATCGTTTAATTCTGTATCTTACCGTGGCTTCAGGAACACTTAATCTTTCCCCGATCATAACATTAGTCAACCCACCGTCTGAACGAAGCTCATTTATTATCCGGTTATCTAGGTCTGTTATTTTCATAGTCTCTGTTTCTGCCTGTTTCATGATTACCTATCTTATTTTTTTCATAGTAATCTTGTCAATAGCCCAACTAATCGCATCATTCACTGCTAATCTACCTAAAATAAGTCTCTTAACATCTCTTTCACTCTTCACCCGCCCTCTAGTTTAAGACATAGCACGTCGCTTAATTCTATTCTTTAACACTACTATCCAAAAAGGTAGATTAATATAATAAAAAACAAGGTACTGTTCTAGGGGCTGGAAATGAAATCCCATCAAGAAAAAAACACTTTGATGGAATCCAAATAACCAACACCCATAGAATAAAGCTGTCTTCCGATTAATGACCGCAATAAAGGCTGTGCATTCAATAAGTAACACAAATGCCATCCCAACTAAAACAATACTTCTATAATCTTGAAATGCCGTCTTGAAAAATGCAAGTTGTTTTATATAACTCGGTTCTAAATAGGTGTAATAGAAAAAGTATCTTGATTTATAGATTTGAAGAAAATAATTAGGTGACTCTAATACCCAATTCAAACCCGACACTTTAAGCTTTGATATCCCTGCAAGACAATAAAAGCTGGCTATCATTACCTGAGAATATCGAATTGCTAAAGAATGAACACGCAACGTCTCGTCTCTCTTTTTTGAGTACTTATTCAGAAAATGGATAAAATAGGCCAACCATTGCCCTATCAAGACTAGATACACAATGTTCGTTACGTAATCAATACTTCCTTGTGAATCATAGTATGTATTTCCTAACACACCTATTATGAGGATTCCAGAAATAGCGACCAACATGTTGTAGTGAATAATATACCACCCAAGACAGATCAGTAAAATAAGGCTTAATCCATGGTAGACCCACGGAATCGATAACACACTTAAATCCAGTATATTGGCTAATCCAATCGGATAAGGGCTTCCAGAAAAGTTTAATATTTCTTTAGGTAGAATATTATATCTAAAGGTTATTAATAATAAGGCTCCCGTTAATACACGCATCACTGACCATTCCCACTTCTTATACTCAGTCCTCATTCGCCCCCCTCATTTCAGCTAATTTTGTTTTTTGAGTTGTCACACGGCCCTCGTTAAAAAACACCTTTTCCTCATATAGTGCAACTGACAAAAAAGGGGCCGGCCCCTTCAAACTACTTACAAACTGCTCAAGTACAATTTCTCCTGACATCATCTTTCTCTGTTCATCACTTATATTGCTATTACTCTCTCTAATTTTGAGTTGTCCGGACACCACCTTCTTTGATAAACGATGTGGATGAAATTCATAGTATGACTCCAATGCTATAGGGGATCCTTGTTCATCAGAAATCCAGTATATAAAGGCTTCATTGGGAAACTCATTATACATGGG
Source organism: uncultured Candidatus Marinamargulisbacteria bacterium (assembly GCA_964540745.1). Taxonomy (GTDB): domain Bacteria; phylum Margulisbacteria; class Marinamargulisbacteria; order JABIPA01; family JABIPA01; genus CAZIOF01. Next base: position 7,993 of record CAZIOF010000103.1, on the reverse strand, counting down.
AAATCGTGCAAAAGGATACGGGGGTGTCTTAAATAAATACCCCATGCTTAATGTCACAATTAGCAGCACCCACCAATGGCGATAGCATAGATTAAGCATAAGTACCCTCCTTTTTCCTTTTATTCTTTAAGAACCATACCCAATAAGGAAGATTGATCATATAGATGATATGGACCCCTATTAACTCTACAAATGTCCAACCAAATATCACTTGAGTCCCAACATGGAACGCTATCCAAACAACACCTGCTATTGCTTTACTTACCCTATTCCATAAAAATAAAAAAGCGCCACATTCTAAGAGTAGGACTCCCGCAAAAAGACACTGAACCCATGTCGGATGCTCTATAATTAAATTAGATAACGATCGTCCTAATTCTAAGAGCTGGATATCCCCTGTATTCAAATACTCTTTCAAACGTGACTTATAAATCTGAAGGCCTACCAGCGGCGACTCAATAATCCACCAAAGACCTGATACCCGAAGCTTGGTTATTCCTGCATTCACATAAACACTCATTATCATTAGTTGAGACATTTGAATCATCATTTGTCGACATATCGGCCTTAGTCTTTGTATCGAATATTTTAAGCGTCTTTGGATCCCCCACATATATAACGACACCAACCACTGTGCTAGAAAGATTAGAAAAATGACCTGATTGGTGTTTGTTACTGCGCCTTGAGAATCATAAAATGTATTGGTCAAAATACCCCCAATAACAATAACCCCTAAAAAGACATGAAGTTGTACTCCTAAAATATAGGTCGTTAATGCAACTATCATAAGTCCTTTCATACATAACCATACTATCGGATGACTTAACCATGTTAAGGAGATGTACTGTGCTATACCTAGAGGACTTGGCATATCTGTTAATGTTCGAATTTCTGCCAACCTAAATGTATAGAAAAACATAGTCCCAGTAAAAAACCTAATAATGTGCCATTCCCATTGTTTGTAGGTTCGAGATATCATTTAACTACAATCCTAGCAATCTCTTGATCCGTTCCCTGAAGGGTGTTGTTCTTATCAAGAAATACTATTTTTTCAAAAAGCAATACGGTTTTCCCTTTTTCAGAATAACTATCACCAAACTCATTCAATAATTGAGTAGCGGCTTCCTTTTTTAATTGCTGACGTTCATCATCACTATGCCAATCCAATGAGGCTAACCTAGCCTCCATTTTTTTATCTAATTTATAAGTACTAAAGTCATGACGATCGTCAAGAAAAATATGATTATTTTTATCATCAGTCATATAATATAGGGTATTCATACTGGGGAATGATGAATACATAGGAAAATGTGAAAAAGGGAAAAATTCACCAAGCGATTGAGGAATTAAGATGGCAATGAGAGCAAACAATAGACCTATGAACTGCTTCTGTTGATAAATCAATAGTCACCCTCAATTCTTGGTGTAATGGTTGTGGTATTCCTAACTTTATAATGTATCCCTCTTCTTGTATATAGTCGTCTGAGGTTGATTACTGACCTAACTGAATTGATCTACTTCGCTAGAATGGGCGTAGCACAAACAATAAGCCCCCTCCTACATATTCCATTCACCAGAGACAATCACTTTTTTCTGAATACCCTATTTCGAAACGTAACCGCATCACCCAACACAAGATAAATAGCAGGTACTAAAATAAGAATAAAGGGTGTTGAAAAGATAAGTCCGTACCCTAAAGCAAGTCCCATTGGTGCAATAAAAGGATCGCTACCACCTATCCCATAGGCAAGAGGTAACACGCCTGCAATAGTTGTTAATGAGGTTAGCATAATTGGTCTTAATCGATTTGCTGCCCCTTCAGCGACTAATTCAAGCAATGGTTCTTCAGGCCTCTCATGTCGTAAGTGATTGATATGATATACCAGAACAAGGGCATCATTAACCAAGACCCCTACCAGGCCTATTGTCCCTAACATGGCCATAAATCCAAGAGGCTCGTTATGAAGTGCAAAAGCACCAATAACGCCCATTAGACCAAAGGGAATTGCGGCTAAGACCATAAACGGTTGAAACATATTGTTGAATAACAACACAAGTAAAAAGTAAATCCCTAGAAGGGCAATAGTAAAGGTTCTGAATAAACTTTGAAAAGACTCGTTAGTTTCTTGTGATTCGCCGCCGTAGGTCACTGTTACATCTTTAAAGGTCTCATTGCCAAGCCCCTCTTCAAGCTGTTTATACACCTCAGCAATGGTAACCTTGTCCTTTGCCACGTTCCCTAAGATAGTAATGGCTCGCTCACCTTGATAATGATAAAGGTTAGGTTCGCCTACTATTTCCTTGAAACTGACCACCTCATCCAAGCGAATTAAGCGCCCCTGTCGATTGGGAACTTTCAGTGTCTTAAGCCTATTAAAGTTACCACGCGCGCTTTTCGGATAAATGACACGTAAATCAATATCTTCTGTTCCTACCTGAACACTAGTAACATCTATCCCACGAAAGGCCGTACTTACCGTTGTGGTAATATCCGTTACACTGAGACCTAAACGGGCCGCTTTTACCTTATCGACATGTAACTTAATGCGTTTTCTACCTGGCTCATCATTTCGAACAATATCCTTGGTCCCCTTTATCCCTTGAAGCACGTCCATTATTTTATTCACCGCTCGTGTGCGCAGGTGATCATATTCGCTGGATACCCTTATTTCTATCGCCCTCCCTACCGGGGGACCGCCACTATCTACATTATATTCTAAGGATTTTATTCCCTTAATCTTATCTGTCTGTTCACGCAACTCATCTACAATGGTATAAGCCGTACGCGTTCGTTTGGAAAAAGGTGTTAAATAGAGACTGATAAAACTTGAATTAACCGATGTTTCGACCTCAAAGCCATCACTACTCGCCATCCCTATACGTGTCGAAAAGGCCATCACTTCTTCTGGAGGAATTGTTGCTAAGACGGCTTCCACTTCAGCAGTTTTAGACGCTGTTTGTTCTAATGAACGCCCCTTTTCTAACTCTAGGTGGATACGTACATTTTCTGCAGAGTCAGGCGGAAACAAAGAAAAATCCATTTGGGTGAATGCATAATAAAGTGCACCCCCAAATAATATGCCGTAAAGAGGCAACATCAGATATCGAAACCGAAGCAGAACTTTTATCTTCTCATTGAAAAACGCCTTAAATTGCTGGAACCAACGCTTTCCATTTTTCTCAGATAGCGGCGGAATTTTAGCCAAACCTGGCGCCATATGTGCAGGAAGTCCAATTGTAACTTCAATAAGAGAAACAAATAAAGCAAGCGAGATAACCAGTGGAATGACAAAAATAAATTTCCCCACAATACCCGGCATAAAAAACATGGGTGCAAACGCAATAAAGGTAGTCAAAATGGTCGTTAAAACAGGGCTAAATACCTCCGCTATACCATTAACAGCGGCATCTATGGGAGAATCTCCTTTTTCACGACGCCTTAAAATATTTTCAGAAATAATAATCGCATCATCAACGACCACCCCCATAACAATAATCATTGCGGCCAATGATATAATATCAATACGAGACACAAAAAAAGGAAGTAAAGAAAACACCCCCAATATCGTTACTGGGATTCCCAATGCAACCCAAAATGCTACTCGATGGTGCAAGAAAATAACTAGTACCAATAATAAGCAAAGAAAACCAATCGAACCATTTGACTTTACCACTGAAAACCGGTTGTTCACGTAACGGGAAAAGTCGCCTGCATATTGAATTTTAATATCGGTGAAGATATCGTTGCTATCATTAATCAAGGCTTTCACTCTATCAGAGGTTTTGACAATATCGGCATTTTTAGATTTATATACCATAAAATTAATAGCTGGAATCCCATTCATCCGTGCCAGTATGACAGGCTCAGAAAATGTGTCTTTAACCGTAGCTACATCTTTGAGGCGAACCACATTTCCGCCACTAAACGTTGAGAGCAAAATAATATCTTCCACCGCTTTTACAGTTTTCAATTCAGACAGCATGACGATGGTCCGTTCTTTATTGGTGGTCTTGAGCGTCCCCAAACTACTACGACTATTATTAGTTTTTAACGACGAGATGACACTTGTTATGGGGATTTGATAGTCAGATAATTTGTCTGGATTTAATTGAATTCGGTATTCGCGATCCTCAAACCCTGATTTACTCACCCGAGCAATCCCCTTCAGTCTTAAGAGCCTTTTTTCAAAGAGTTTGGCTTGTTTTCTTAACTGCCTATAAGATAATTTATCCGACGAAAACCCTACCTCTAACAGCGGAAATACTCCTGAGTCAACGCTAATGACACTTGGCTTATTGACTAAGTTCTCTGGAAAGTCCGAAATCCGATTCACAGCCTCTGTGATCTCATTTTTCACCTTATCCTGGTCATCTAAGTCTGCCTCTAATTTGATTTCGATACTTGACTGACCCTCAACAGAAGTGGATTCATACTCTTTGATCCCCACAATCCCATCTATGGCTTTTTCAATTTTATTCGTTACGTTTTGTTCCACATCAACAGGCGATGCACCTGGATAAATAGTTGCGATCACCATCTGACCAAAGTCAGCATCGGGAAACATATCTTTATTTGTTTCATAAAGCTGTTTTCCACCATAAAGAAGGACCATAATGGTAATTAAAATCGCAAAGGTATGTTTTTCAGCAAAGTATCTAAAAATCGGCATGAGTTAACTCACCCCAACGTATGTCAAAAGACCATCTGTTAAAGCCAAGTATTGCGTATATAAACGGTGCCAATTCACGGCAGTTTGAATAGCCCTTAATTGTGCATTCTGATAGTTATCCTCTGCTTGGATAACAACATTTAATTGGCCCCTCCCCTGTTCATAGCGTCGCGCTTCTTCACGAACACTCTTTTGTGCAGACTCTATCTGAGCTAAAGCCAACTGATACAATTCCGCTGTATTCTTGAGTTGTATAATCACGCCATCATATTGGGAATAAAAGTCTAATTTAGACGATGCTCTCTGTGTTTGAAGGGCTTTACGTTGGGTAACTAATAACGCAACATCTTGGTTTAAACGACTTTTTTCTATACTGTTTTGATAGACTACCGATACAAACTGATTGGTTTTATCCATATTAAAGGCGCCCGTAAAGGTATTATCGCCTCCCAATAGACCTGCTCCCACATTAAGCGTCAGCTCTGGCTTTAATTGTTCACTAAGGCCCTTTTCTTGAAGTGCTAATTGGGCCTCTTGGCTATCATACTGAGCGGCTTGTCTGGTTTTTGAAAACGGTTTCATTGGAAAGGATGATGTCATCCATGTTAATTCGAATTGAGGCTGACTAGTTTCCACATCTGTTCGGTTAGACTGTCGTTTCAAAATACTGGAAGCTGCTAAAAACTGTCCTTTTGCTTGCAATGCCGCCTGCTCAACCAAACGAACCTGGTCTTCTGAACGTAACAAATCCACTTTTTCAATAATATTCTTTTGATATTTTTGTGTTGCCTGAACTAAATTAGCTTTTGACATTTTTAGACGTTCCATAGCAATTTCAAGACTCTTTTGAGCCAACACCCAATCGAGATAGGCGTTTACTACAGAGATAAAAAAACCTTCTTGTATATCCGCATTTATATCCTTAAATGCCTCTAGCTGAAGTTGCGTTATCTCTGAAGGAAGATGATCTAGTACCCCGTTATTATTCCGTAACAATGGATGGGTATACATTAGACTAAGAGACTGCTCATAGGTTGTTCCGCTACCCAAACTAATTGTGCGTTCCCCCATATTCATATCAGCAATGTCTTGAAAGTTCTGCCTAAAAGATGAGCCTAAACTTATTGCTCCCCCTGTTGACCATAATTTCCTTTGAAAACCTAGATTGACCCCTATATTTTCCTGTTTTGACGGCGCAAATGTTGAAAATTTTGGCAAATGAACCTGCGATATTTCAGGGGTTACACTAAGGTTCCAATCCGTAATACTCTGTTGCTTTTTCTTTTCAATAATGAGCTGTTCGTATTGCAACTGTTGTGATCGAAATAGCGGATGATAGGCATAGACTGACAAGCAATATTCTTTTAGGGAGAACCCTAAAAGAGGGGCGGTTGCTATAAAACTTGTTATTACGGCCGTTAACACAACTATCAATAAACGCATCTGAAACCTTCCTTATTTACACCCCGATTATACTATTACTCAGCTATAATGAACATCCTCCAAATGAACAATATGCATCCTTTTATGTTATATATTCAATCTTGCCTATTTAAACACTTTCTCTTACTCTTCATGGCATGTTCCTACGCTTTCTATCCTTCTTTTTTATGCTATTATCTGTGTCTTTCAACCCACTTGTTGCTAGTCAACCAATGCTCCACAAAGCGTTCCTTAATCAGACTCTGTTTTATCTTGAAATTGCTCAGACCCCAGTACAACGCGCTAAAGGGTTAATGAACCGTCAAGAGCTACCTAAAGACCGTGGTATGTTATTTATCTTTGAGCAGCCTGGCATCCACCGTTTTTGGATGAAAAACACGTTTATCCCTCTCGACATTTTATGGTTGGATGAGCAACTTATTATTCGATTTATTAGTCCTAATGTACAGCCCTCATCACAGTGGCCATATAACACCATAACACCTCCATGTATCGCTAAATACGTTCTTGAACTGCCTGGTGGGAGCACCCAACAACACCCTATCCAACCAGGCGATCAACTTAACCTTACTGAAGATACGTTGGTAATGGACAATTTTCTCTCAACCCCATAACTAACCACACGTACTCTATTTTAATGTCTTTTTGTATTTGAACATCATTTAGTATACTAATACCTTAAATAAGGGGTTTATCTTTATATAATAAGGACATGGGTTACCTCTATTTCATCTTATTTAAAAGATTAAAATATACTTTAGAAAAATGCCGCCTAACATGGTTTATGTCATAGGTCTAATTATTGTTAGTACTCGATAAATAATCACCTAAGATGATATTGAAGACTATCTGAATCACCAACACCCAGAGCCATGTAAATATCACGTGTTGCGGTTGATTTATTGAGTGTATAAAAATGAATCCCTGCGACATTATGTTCTAAAAGGTCTCTCACTTGCTCTGTCGCCCAATGAGAGCCAACTTGCTGTACAGCCTCATCTGTCTTAGCACGATTTAATGCCCGCATTAATGGCGCTGGAATACGTGCCCCTAACGCCAATTCAGCCATACGCTTTATTCCTGACTTGCTTGTACAGGGCATAATGCCTGCAATAATCGGTACCTTAATGCCTATTAACTGACAACGCGACATAAAATCATAATAATCTCGATTATCAAAAAAGAGTTGGGTACACATGTAATCAGCACCCGCATCTACTTTCTCTTTCAAATAGTCCATTTCTAATAACCGGTTCGGCATTTCAGGATGCCCCTCCGGGAACCCTGCCACACCAATCCCCATATCAGGGAACTCTTTTCGAATAAAACGAACCAATTCTACTGCAAACGTAAAGCCATGTTTGTTTGGTTTAAAGACAGATGTTCCTTTTGGAGGATCTCCCCTTAATGCCATGACATTACGAATCCCACTGTTCCAAAATGACAATAACACCTCATATAAGTCATCTTTAGATGCGCCTACACAGGTTAAATGCGCAACAACCGTTATATTAGTCTCTTTTTGAATACGTAATACAAGATCTTGTGTCAATGTTCGTGTTGTTCCCCCTGCTCCATATGTAACGCTAACATAGGCGGGTTTAAGGGGCGTTAAATTATTAATTGTTTGAAAAAGAAACGCAGCCCCTTCCTCTGTCTTTGGAGGAAAGAATTCAAAACTCAAAGCTGGCTTTTTCTTTTTTAATATGGTTGTAATATGTTCCACTTAATGTCCTTTTTCTATGTTCAGGTTTCAAACGTTTATCATATCACGATTCGTTTTATACAAAAATAGCCCTATCCACATGTGGAGTAGAGCTATATTCGTACTAACGAATGACACAAAAACGTTTCTAATGAACTACCACTGAAGCGTACCA
>CAZIOF010000102.1:0-6182 GCA_964540745.1 uncultured Candidatus Marinamargulisbacteria bacterium | reverse complement strand
ATATCACCACCAGACTAACAGATCATCCACTCCTAGTATTTGCTACCAATAAATACGGCAACACCCCACTGCATTTGGCGGCATATGAAGGACATACCGCCATTGCAAAAGCACTCATAGATGCAGGGGCCAATATGACTGCGACAGATGAAGACGGCTGCACCCCACTGCATTATGCGGCATGCGAAGGAAAACTAAAAACTGTTCAAGCACTCCTAAAAGCCGGGTCCAATCCTGATACTACAAATAACGAAGGCTACACCCCACTGCATTTGGCGGTAATAAAAGGAAGCCGAGCAACTGTAGATGGCTGGACCCCACGGCAATTGGCAACAAACCACGCCATAAAAGCCCTACTCCACAAAGCCGGGGCATAAGAGTCGTCATCCATCGGATTCGATCTGTCTCATAAACCATCGTTTATGACACACTTTTTTTATCATGAGGTTATGACACAATTTTAGCGTGTTAATCCGTCTCATAACCCTGTCGCATATTCTATGTCTCATAACTCAGTAATGACACAGAGTTAATCACAGATTATCTGATAAAAATTATGTCTCTTAGTTCCACTGTCTAACGCATAGATACCATCCCTTTTTCTATTGAAGTAACCCTGTGCCTTTGATAGCATTAATCCGTGCTTTTCGTTATATATTTTATTAAAACCTATTTTTATTACGTACTTATTTTTCTTAACGCCATTATCTTTTATATCGCATGTCCTAACCGAACTTTTCAAGCGGGCTTTCTGGCTTGGATCGCTCTTACGCCACTGTTTACCATTATTCACCGTCAACAAACTTGGGGCCAGGCATTTAGAGTTGCCTTCTTTTTTTTTCAACTCTGGCTAAGTCTTCTCTTATATTTACATCCAATGACGCTCTATAACACTTATCACGTTATGGGACTCCTTGTTTTCTATGGGACAACACTTTTCATTATGCCACTTATCTACGCCTTAGTTCTTTCTAGTTATTGGCTATGCCGACACCGACATCCTCTTTATCACGCATGTCTTGTGAGTACTTTGTGGGCATCCTTGGAATACGTCATGACAATACTCCCTGTTGGTTTTCCACTTTCTATCGCCATATCCCAATGGCAATATCCCGCTATTCTCTTTCACTGTCGTTTTGTGGGAGCAGTTGGATTATCCTGTGCCATAATTGTCGTTAATGCGCTCCTTGCTAGGGCGATTACAATGGCATCTCTGAGATATGGTCTTATCGGCCTATCACTACCCCTTTGCCTTTATCTCTCTAGCACGCTCATGACGTCCAATTCACCTATAACGTCTACACGTTCTCTAACACTGATTCAGCCCAATATTTCCTGGCAAGAATCGAATCAGGCTATTACAGGAAACTATCTCTTTAAATCTATTACCACCGCACTCAATACGCTCATCACTAAAAGCCAGACAACCCAAACCAAGACGATTCTTGTATTCCCCGAATTGACCATTCCAGATATCAACTTTAATAGTGATTCTTTCTATTCACTTTTCCCCACACTTAAAGACACGCCTACCCTGATTGGTATGCATCATCGCCAAAAAAATGCCCTTGCCTTTATCTACCACGACGATAGTCACTATTATTACAAATCTAAACTAATTCCCTTTTTTGAGAAACGATTCTTAACAGCACCTACACGATCATTGCCTATCCCTTTGTTATCCCACGCTGTGTTATTAGGCCCTAATCTATGTTATGAGATTCTCTTTCCTCATATTAGTCGACGGCATACTCGCAACGGGGCTGGAATTATCGGCTGTTTGGCCTTTAATACATGGTTTGGACACTCTAACTGGCCTTATCTTCACCTGTCCTACCTTCCATTACGTTGTAGCGAAAATAATCGTTACGGTTTTTTTCTCAATAATAATGGGCCCTCACTTATCTGTGATACGACAGGTCGTTTTTTATCATACCTACCTATCAATGAGGAAGGGTTAATTCACTATAATATCCCGATTATCCATAACCTATCACTATTTACGCGTTATGGCGCCTCTTGGTTATGGTGTCTGTTACTCTTGTTAGGTTGTTATACAAACCTACTACACGATATATGTCATTGGGTTAAATACTGTCTTGCCAAACGTCAATAGAAACGTTATATTTTTATTTAGTATTTGAATCTTTATCGTTACGCACACATTTCTTTTTTATCACACCACTTTTAATCAATAAACGATCCTTCGACCCGGGGAAGGCTAACCGTTCATATTGATAATGCCATTACGTCTCTAAGTATCATATAACGACATTCAAATTGGGGAGCATTGCAGCGACTTTTTATCAGTGAAACCCCACTATCTAAGCCTTTTCAAAGTCTCTCGAATAGAACATTGGTTACGTTCATCAATTCTATACGTCTGTTAGGACATGTCAGCACTCAACTACTTAGTCCTAATCCATTGAATTATATGTCCTCTACACCTATGTTCGTGATTAATAGTATAAGGATTAATACCATAACCCAAAATCGTTTATATTACTCCTCGATCTTAATAAGGAGATACGCTTATGTATCCATTAAACTTAATCCCTAAAAATGGGATTTGTCTGTTACTGATCCTGTCCTTTCTATGTTCAGGATGCTCTCAAAATGTTTTAAAGCCCCAGAATAGCACACCCCTAGATATTATCCCGAGTTCAACACCCGTTACTCAAACACTCAATGAAAAATTAGGAAACATTCAGGATATTAACTCGGCAAAAGACGCCGTTGATTATTTCTTTAATTATGTAGACACACGCATTGATACATCGTCATCAGTCACATCTATCTCAACCTCTCGCTCGATAACATCACCCACAATGACGTTTAAAGACCTCATCAACACCCAAAAATTAGCTCGACTTGAATATCAATGCCGACAACCAAGAATAAAGATCCAATCTATAGGCTCATCCATTACCCTCGAAAGCTTACCAGATGAATTAAATAGAACTTCTCCTGACGCCACGTATGATATATCGGTAGAAGAGGTCAAAACAGTCCGTGACGCTGTACGAAAATCCATGCCAAATCTCTCCCCTAACCAAGCGCCTACCATGACCCCCCTAGAATCCAGTATTATTAGCTGGGTTATGATTACTGGTGATGATGGTTCGGCTAAAGAAGGCGCCTATCAGTTAAAGATCCCTTTATCTGACATTATAGAACAACAAAATACTACGATTGCTGTACAAGAAGTGATCTCTGCCATACTTATTGTCGGCTTTCTTTGGTATGTGGCCCCAAAGATTGTTGGCTGGATTAATAAACGAATAAATCGAGATAAACATGGAAATCCTATTTCTGTCACACAAATCCAAACAATAAAACAAGGAAAAAAGACCGTTACTAAGGAACGTATTCTTGAGTACTATCATGCTCAGAATCTCGGGCCCCATGTTCAAAAAATAGCGTCGTCTGTTGTTTTTGAGAATACCGCCCCCCCTTATTCGTTTCTTGCTGGTATTTTACCAAGCCAACCCTCCCAAACCTATTCAGGTATTTCCGTTGCCTCAGCATCGCTTTTGGGGCTAAAAGCATTCCCCTGGAATATCATAAAAAGCTCACTACTTAAAGGTGATATTGTCTTCTCAAGAGGTCTCGGTGTGACACCCTACACAGTGTCGCTTATTTCGTCATGGACACATACAGGGATGGTCTATCACACCAGTCGGAATGAAACGTTTGAATCCTTGTTAGCGGGTGTCAATCTTTACAACCCCCTCTCCACCTGGAAAAAGGCCAGGAGTTGGGCTGTTCGACGTGTACCTGAACAGGACTTGAATAGGGTCGCCATAGCTGTTGAGGAAGCCAGACAACGTTGGGCACCTGAACGTCCATCAGACCCCATCATTATGCCGTACTTTCCACCAAAACTTAAACTAACTACTCCTCCTCACGAGTTTCTTAACGAATGGCTTGATAAAGATAACCTTAGCTCTATGTATTGTTTTAAATTGGTTTATAATACCTATCTACTTGCAGGCATTGACCTAGATTCTAACCGAACACGGTTCTCAGAGCAGGCGCCACAAGTTGAATCATTGTATGAATATGACTTTGATGATAATAATAGGTTAAGAGAACGCTGCTTTATTGGTGTTACAGGTGATGATATCTACTATTCAAAACATCTGGATTCTAACAATATTTATTCGTATCGACTTGATAACTTAAAAAAGCCCCTTCCTATTGACGATGTTTAAACAGGTTCTTTGTCTTTGTCTCGTTGCCTCAATCTCTGTCTTGAATGTCTCCTGCAATCACGACCCCTTGGAGGATGCTCATCGCTTTGCTTATGCCTTACGAACATCTGATGATATTGGGACCTATATCTTGAACTGGCTCATGCCCGCTTGTATACTTTCAAAAATCGATTTAAAAACATTTAAAGTTGTAGAAGAATTTACGGTTAACTATAACTATGACAATATGGCGATAGATAATGAGGGGACACTTTACTTATCCAATTATAGAGAAAACGATCGGTATCAAAACGTTATAGACCAATTAAAGCCGAATGCCCGTCAATTAACCCCCTATATCACAACCCGGTACGGTTCTCCCACTCAATTATATAAAACCGATCATGTCACCACTGTACTACTTGGCACAGGAAATTCTCTACCTCTTTCCTTTGGCGTGTTTAATCCAGACGGCACATGGGTAAAAAATATCCCACTAACACCTTATGGGACTACTGAAGAAACACTTCACCAGGTCAATAATAAACTACAAGGTATCATTTGGGATTACTTTCAACCTTCTGTAAACGCATTGGTTACGTATGATCTTGAAAAAGGAAACCTTATCTCTCGCGATCCTGTACCTGATAGATTTGGGAAGATTGCCAGTTTTGCTCATTTACCGTCAGGGAACACAGCCTACCTTGGCCCTTATATCGATCAATTAAGTACAACTAACTCAATCAATTATCATGTCTCACTACCAGACTATACAAACTTAAATACCATCGATCTCCATCAACCTGATATTATCCCTCGGCTTCTTCCAGAAGACATACTAAAAGTCTCTGATCTTAGCGATATCTTTCAACCACAATCCATGATCGTTATGCCCCTAGAAAATAAGCTCTATGTAAATCACTGGCTATGCATCTCAGTTATTGATTTAACCACACATGAACATATTAAGACGCTCTTTATTCAAGCCTATCGATTCGTTCGTGTAGACGACTCTGTGCTGGCCATTAGTAGGCTTCCAAGCTATCCAGATAATGAAGGCGCCGAACTAGTTCTTCTAGACACCAAAACAGACACTATCATCACCTCATTTAAAGGTGAATATGGACACATTGCTACTCGCCAATTCTATCCTTAGTTCATACTCCTTCAGATGGAAGGGGGGGGGCCTCACACCCTCTCCTTTATGTGAGTATTAATATTAGATGCTTACAATAGTTTAAACACCCATATCTCATCCATGTTTAATATATATCACAATTCTTATTTGCATTTTAATTATTTTCATGGGATAAATAGTTTGAAATTATAATATAGGTTATTATGTTTTTAGATATTTAAGATGGAGATAACAATGAATAAAACACTTGCCTTAGCTAGCTCACAACTAAAAAGGAATTTCGGTGCTCAAACTATGGCCACTAAACGACAACGCAGGATACCCCCCCCTCCTAAATCCATAACATTACAGGAGGCTATTGAAACCGGGAATCTATTTGAGGTTAAGTATCTCCTAGAAAAAGGTGTCTATTCATTCTTCACCAACTTTATAAAAAGGCCTAATGAAAAGTCATCACTACTACACATTGCCATAAATTCCGGAAATCTATCCATTATAGAAGCATTATTAGGTGCTGCGATAAAAACTAAACAATTGACAGCACTACTTGAGAGCACAGATGAGAATGGCGCTACGCCACTACATTTAGCGGCACAACAAGAAAACCCCTCAGTTACACAAGCAATCATTAATTACGCAAAAGACAATAACACCCTAAAAGCAATATTAACAACTACAACCTGCTGGAAGACTACCCCACTTCATGTAGCCGTACTCTGGGGACGTGCAAAAACTGTAACCGCACTACTAGACTCGGGGGCCAGTATAGACGCTGCCCGTTCTCAAGGCAATACGCCACTTCATTTTGCGGCAGGTTGGGGACATATAGATATTATACGCATACTCCTACA
>CAZIOF010000101.1:0-22056 GCA_964540745.1 uncultured Candidatus Marinamargulisbacteria bacterium | reverse complement strand
CCAGATAGTCCACGCAGGTAAACTAGATCAGTAGACCAACATTAGATACGCAATTCCTTTTGCCATTGTAGTCGTTTCTTTTTCTCAAATTGCTCTGGTTGAGTTTCTAAAGATAACGCCCTTCTCAATTGAATAACATTAACCATTTATCTATGAAATCCTTCTATGTTGTATCCTTATTTTTCGACCCTTACATTATATATTTGAATTAAAAACTAAAATTTTATATTATATCATGATGATATTGGCGACTTGTCAGGTATTAAACCCTGGTTATCTTAGATTTTAGGGGACAATCAAAACATAGGAAGGCATATATAGTTTCGTGATTTAGTTAATCAATTATGACATCTGTAGGCTATTGTTTAATTGTAAAACTGACGACTTGTCGAGGGGTTAAATTAAGTTCCATTCAGATTTTGATGAAAAATAAGACCATAAGTAGGAAAACTATGTTTCACGCTGTTGTCAACCGCATCGGACTACCTAGATTAGGTGCACTACTTGGAGTTTCTGGAGGCGCAGAAGTTGCTTTGGAAGCATCCACAGTATCCCATAAACTATGGGAAGACAATTTGACTGAGAGATTTGTTAAAATCACAGACTTGGGCCAAATTCAACGGCTTAATGTGGCTTATAATCTTTCTGTTTATAGTACAAAGAAAGTTGTCTATTACCATCGTACTTTTAGTGAAAATGGGTCTGGTGAGGGTGTTCAAGTTGTGGCTATTAAAGATGGGCATAATCGTTTGCCAGACCCTGAAACGGTTTGTATTCCTGGGCGTACATTAACAGTCCAAAGTTCTGTTTTTCAACCAGCCAGTTCAACGAATATTGATCAAGAAATTCATTGTCTTCTTGTGAATGATTTATCCGCTGAACCAATAACAATATGTTCTGTTTCTGAACCTGTTGGAAGGCAATTGCCAATAAATAACTTTTTTATGCAGGTTGTTGATTGTTCAGTTTCAATGGGTGGTGATTTGGGTGTTATGGGGGCCCATTTAAGTACAACTAAAGAGGTATTTAGTCTTGACAATGATTCAAACCATTCTAAGCTTATTTTATTTGGTTCAACAATTACTTCTGTTATGGATTTTGAGACGGATGCTCAGATCGAGCGTTTGTCTTCTCTAAGGAGACCTATGGGGCGTACTGCACTATTTAAGGCCTTAAATAGTGCGGTCAGCATTTTAGAACAAAGATCTGTAGATCAAACATGTCATCTACATCTTTATACAGATGGCGATGATTCTGAAAGTAATTCTATTGAGGCGGGACAGGTAAAGACGCGATTAAAAAATCTTTTGGCATCTCATTCAAATGTTAAGGTTACATTGTTTGGATACTATAGTGATTGTCCAGATAATATTCAGAGGGCTTTTGATGCGAAGGGGGCTGTTTCTATTGAAGAATTATCTGGCCTTTATGGGACACGTTTCAAATTTGTTTCTGTGTCAAAATTGCGATGTGATGAAGACGATGCTAGTGCTATTAAGCGGTTGGAGGTGTCTCGACAAGAAGCTCTTTATAGATAATTTTAAACGTTTGCCCAATACCTGTTTATTGATACGATTAGGGTATGATTATAACGTTATCTGAGTACACATCTGAATGGCAGTCTCGATTTGAGTCTGAAAAGACGTCTCTGTTATCTGCCATTGGTACTCACCATCGGATTGTTCATATTGGGAGTACTGCTGTACAAGGACTGTGTGCAAAGCCCGTTATAGATATTCTGGTTGGGGTGTCTAATCTTTCGCAGGGCGATACTCTTATCCCACTGATTGAACAGCTAGGCTATGTGTATCGGTCTGATTATGAAGCACATGTGTCAGAACGTCGATATTTTGAAAAAGTTGTTGAGAATCAACACCAGGTCCATATTCATCTTGTGGAAACGTATTCCCCTTTTTGGAAACGACACTTGTTTTTCCGGAATATGCTGCGGTTCTTTCCTGATATCAGAGATCGGTACGCTCAATTGAAACAACAACTTGCATCCCAAGATTGGGATGACCTCAATCATTACGCGGCCGCTAAATCAGCTTTTATACGTGAAATAGAGGATAGGCAGTCTGCCTTTCAATGGGAAACAGAGCGCTTAATCATAAAACCACCGACTTGGAATGATCTGGATGCACTACAAGACTTATGGTCCGATCCTGAAGTGATGACCTACGTGGGTGACGGTAAGCCACGTACTATTCAACAAACTCAATTAGGTTTATTTTCTATGATCGATCATTATATTGAACATGGGTTTTCCTTGGGCTGTGTCTTTCATAAAGAGACTCAGGCGTTTATTGGTCGTGCTGGTCTTATTTATTTAGATTACTGTCCATCCAATCTGGATATCGAAGTGGGCTATATGTTTCGAAAACAAGACTGGAATAACGGGTATGCCACCGAATGTGCTTCCTTTTTTATTGAATGGGGTTTTCAATGTCTTCGTGTTACTCGTATTGTAGGGGTTTACTATCCTCAAAATAAAGGATCCCAACAGGTGATGACTCGTTGTGGTATGACCCCAGCAGGTCGTTATCAATACGGTGATATATTAGCTAATATGTTTGAGATTCAATCACCGTATTTGTAAGTACTGGATACTAGTCTTTTTTGAGAGGGGGGGGCTGGGTTTTGTTATAGGGTTTTGGAAATCTTAACCCAGTGTTCTTTCTACGTGTCAAAGAGATAAGGTCGTAGGGGGCATCGCTGTCCTGAATAGCTGGTCCAGGGGGTGGTCTGGCCATTGACCCATGCTTTGGCAAGGGCTTTCCAGTTTTTATTGTCTATCTATTGGTTGAGCGTATTTATGTCTATTATGTCATTATTGTGATTCTTTTGTGACCAGTATATTTCATTTGGGCTTGTGTCTAGGTCATTTATACTGGCGATCAGAGTGTGAAAATTAGTGGTGATAATAGCGACTCCTAGCGGGTTTGTCCTTGCCTTTGCTAAACTTAATGTTACATGCCTGGAACTGCGATGTTAATGTCTACTATTTATAATCGATTATCTTCCCATTTCGGGCCGCAACGTTGGTGGCCGGCCGAATCTGAAGAAGAGATGATGATTGGCGCTATTCTTACTCAGAGCGTTTCTTGGAAAAATGTAGAGGTGTCGCTGATTCGTCTTAAGAAAAAGGGGTTGTTATCCTTGAAAGCACTATACGAGGCTGACATATCGTGTATAGCTGAGTGTATAAGGCCTAGTGGTTATTTCAATCAAAAAGCTAAAAAACTGCACATATTAGCGTCTTACTTTAAGACATTTGAATTTCAGTATGATCGTTGTTTTTCACGTCCATTAGCCGTTATTCGTCAGGAGTTACTTTCTCTATGGGGGATTGGTCCTGAAACGGCCGATTCCATTTTGCTTTACGCTGCAGAGAAACCTGTTTTTGTTATCGATGCTTATACAAAACGTTTGTTTAAGCGTTTGGGACTTGGCCCTATTTCTGATACGTATGACGCATGGCAAGAACTTTTTATGGCACAATTACCTTTAGATGTACGTCTATATAATGAGTATCATGCGTTAATTGTTGCTTTAGGGAAAGATGTATGTCGACCTACGCCCTGTTGTAATATCTGCACGTTATCTAGTGACTGTCCTCGTTTTGGGGTTGTATGAACGTTTAACGGGGCCTTTTCTAGGGCATAATAGGGTTTATGAGACAACGCTATCGCATAGGACTCGTTTGTTTAGGGCTATTTAGTCTTGTTTTTGTTACATTTTCAAAGGCCTTGGTTTTTGAATTTTTGAATTGGGATGATTATCAATATGTTGTTCATAATCCCTTTATTAAAGCGGTGAACTGGGCCACACTTCCTCAAATATTTGGGCTTTCGATTTATTGGATGCCACTGACTTGGCTATCCCATGCGTTAGATAGCGCTCTTTTTGGTTTAGATCCAGGACCACATCATTTATTTAGTATTGTCATTCATAGTGCTAATACGGTCCTTATTTTTATATTGTTTGGCCTTTTAGTAGGGGCGTGGCACAAAGTTCGTTCGAGCTCAAAAAAGCCAATTATGTCATACTTCTATTCTCCAAGTATAATATCTCATAGAGTTCTGTTATGGATAGGGCTTTTTATAGCCATTCTTTGGGGAACTCACCCTATGCGGGTCGAGTCGGTGGCATGGATTTCTGAGCGGAAGGATGTGTTGTATGCCTTTTGGACCTTAGCTGCCTATGTGTTTTATGTATTCTATAGAACCAATAAACGGTGTTTTCGGTGGTATGTTGCGTGTTTTGTCGCGTTTATTCTTAGTTTAGCTAGTAAGCCTATGGGTGTCGCTTTTCCGTTTACATTATTTATTTTGGATTGGGTTATTTATCCAAAACTATCCCTCAAGGGTTGGTTATATAAGGTGCCTTTTTTGGGAGGGGCTATTGGTGTTGCAATCTTGGCTATTTTGGGACAACAAGAGATGGGTGCTTTTATTTCTACAGAAAGCTTGGGTTTATTGGACCGTTGCATGATCGGGATTCGAAATGTGAGTTTTTATTGGGAACAGACCTTTTTTCCCTTTTTTCTGTCACCCTTTTACCCGCATTATACGTTTAGGTTGTTTAGTGATGTCTTTATTTTTAGTGTTTTATTCGTGACGATTGTTTCCAGTCTATCTGTTTGGATGTTTGTCAAAAAGAAGAATCGGTTTTTGGGTTTAGGATGGCTGTATTATGGGTTAACGGTGGGGCCCGTATTGGGTTTAACGCTTGTTGGTGGTCAGGCTCGTGCGGATCGTTGGGCTTACCTAACGACTTTAGGAGGTTATTTCTTACTGGGCCTTTGGATTTTTTATACCTGGATACATAAGGGTGACTTATGGGCTAAAAGGTCCGTTAAGGCGCTTGTTTGTGTCATTGTGACCGTATTAATTTGTGGAAATCTATGGCTCACTTGGTCGTATTTAGAAGTTTGGCGATCGTCAGAATCATTGTGGTCTCGTGTTATTGAGCTTTATCCTAAGAAAGTAGCACGGTCTTATTCTAGTCTTGCTGTTCAATATATGGATTCTGGCGATTATGAACAGGCTTTGCCGTTCATTAGACAAGCGTTGGAGGTGAATCTAAAGGAATGGGATTCACGGGTCTACTTGGCGGTTATTTTGTATAAAACAGGTAAATCACAGGAAGCGTTTCAGGCATTATCGGATATTTTAGCTGAGAATCCGAATATGGGGATGGCGGCGTATCATCGGGGTGTTATTTCTCGTGATTTGTCAGAATACGATAACGCTGTGATGGATTTTCAATTAGCGATTCAATTGGGGTTTAATACGATGGAAGCTATGTTGGGTTTGGCGTTGACTCACCTCATGAAAGGCGATTTGGTTCAGGCTTTGGATGTTTGTAATCATATTCTTATGTTAGATTCTCGAAGCGCGGCAGGATTCTTTTATCGGGCGATTGCTTATGATTCTTTGGGGAAAGAAGAGGATGCTTTACGTGATTTTTATCGATGTGTTTCTTTAAATCCTGAGTATAGACATTCTGCACCAGAACGGTATCGAAAACGCTTGGAGTGAGTTTGATATTTTATTTAAAGTAGGAGGTAAGTTGCTTATGAAATTGATTATTACTGGCAATAATGGATCCATTGTATATACTGTCATTTCCTTTTAGATCGGTGACTATGCCACCCGCTTCCTCAATGATGATTTTGAGAGGCGCAATATCCCAGGGCTGGAGCCCAAAGTCAATGGCAAAGTCGGCTGTACCCATAGCCACTAGCATGTGGTTATAGTAATCACCGAACCCACGTTGTCGAGGTGTTCTTTTGAGGATATTTAATAGGGGTTGGACATCAGTGGCTGCTTCAATTCCGTATAAACTACCATGCAGAGCGAGGGCTTGATCCAGGTATTCCACGTTAGAGACTTGGATGGGGTGTTTGTTATGAAAGCTTCCAGCTTGCTTTTCAGCACTCCAGCGATCCTTGGTTGCAGGCGAAGAGACAACTCCCGCTATAATCTTATTGTCTTGTTCGATGGCGACTAGGGTAGCAAAGAAGGGAATCCCACGTATAAAATTTTGTGTGCTGTCAATAGGGTCTAAAATTAATCTTGTGGTATTTTCTGCGTCTGTTTCGCGGGTTTCTTCACCTATAAACCCAATGTCTGGATAACTTTGTTTGAGGAGTGATTTAATGTCTGATTCGATGGTTTTGTCTGCTATAGAAACAGGTGTTTTATTTTGTTTGTGTTGTATATCTAAATGAGGGGATTTAAAGTAATGGAGTGCGATACTATCAGCTAGGTCAGCACACTCATTGAGAAAGTCTAACCATGATGTTGTCCTGTTGGTTGTGTTATTCATTCTCTCATTATATAATTTCAGTTCCTATTAGGAAATATCTAAAACTGTGTGAGTTATGTTTTGGGTAGAAAAGTTGTATGTGCCGAAGTGGCGGAATTGGTAGACGCGCCGGTCTCAAAAACCGGTGGATGCAAATCCGTGCCGGTTCAATTCCGGCCTTCGGTACCATAGCAGGGTTTTCTTTTTTTTTTTCGTTGCAGGAAAATGATATACCTGTTTATTTTTTCTAGATTCTATATGGGAAATTGTTGTTTTGAGGCTTTTGATTAAAGTTGTTGGCCTTCTGGATTCATTCTTATGGCAAAGAGTAACATTGATTTTTCATGGATTTTTTATAAACGATTGTTATCGTTTATGTCCCCGTATAAACGTTTTTTGTGTTTAGCTTTATTTTTATCGCTACTTTTTTCTCTTGTTAATCTTCTCTTTATTCCCCTGGTTAAAGATATTACAACAGCCATTTCTAATCGAAATGTGACCCATTTTAATAATTATGTGTTTAATGCATTAGTATTATATTTTTTTCGATTAGCGGCTATTCAGGGTAACTATTATTTAGTGAACTATTTAGGGGATCGTATTTGTATTGATATTCGTTGTCTTATTTTTTCTAAACTTGTGTATTTATCTTCAGGTTATCATGTCAAAGTCAATTTGGGTGATAGTATGACACGTCTTTTGTCTGATACGACAAAAGCTAAAGATGGGACATCGATTCTCTTTTTTGAACTGTTACCTCAAACGTTGTCTTTAGTTGCGATTGTGGGCATGTTGTGCAAACTTAATTGGCGATTAACCTTATTTTCCTTGGTTATGGCACCTGTTTTTGTTTTGTTTATGTCATGGATTTCTATTCGTTTAAAGAAACTAACGTATCATGTTCAAAAGAAAACAGCTGTGATTACACAGATTATTCAAGAGACGTTACTTCATTTAGATGTGATCCACGCCTATAACCTTGCTACACGCAATTTACGACGCTTTGAATTTGAGCAGCTTAAACAGATGCGGTCTAATCTCTACACCATTCGATTACGGTTATTGGGGGAGGGATTTACCTCCTATATGCAGTTTGTTGTTATTATTTTGGTGGTTTGGTTTGGGGGTTATGAAATGACTAGAGGACATTTAACTGGCCCTGATTTAACGGCCTTTTTTACAGGGGTGTTAATGCTAACGGATCCTATTATGTCCTTGTCTAAGGTGTACAACCAAGTTCAACAGACATCGGTTTCTTTTCAGCGTATTGTTGATGTTCTTGATAGAGTTGACCCCTCGCCTGTTGTTAGTGGTGAGTGTCAGTCAGATATTAAGGGAGATATAGCATTATCCGATGTTTCTTTTTCTTATGAACAGGATTCTTCAGTTGTTTTAGATACGATTTCTGTTGCAATTAATGCAGGCGATGTTCTAGCCTTGGTGGGCCCTTCTGGTGCAGGGAAGAGCACCTTTATTAAATTATTGCTTCGGTTTTATGACGCCCAGAAAGGGTGTATTTTAATTGATGATAGGCCTATTCAAGACTATGATTTGCTGCATTTGCGTCGCCAATTGGCTTTTGTTTCTCAAGAAAAT
Organism: uncultured Candidatus Marinamargulisbacteria bacterium; assembly: GCA_964540745.1. GTDB lineage: Bacteria > Margulisbacteria > Marinamargulisbacteria > JABIPA01 > JABIPA01 > CAZIOF01. The sequence continues at coordinate 14,148 of CAZIOF010000101.1, read as the reverse complement.
GTGGTTTTTGATGGGACTATACTTGAAAATATTCGTATCGGGCGTTTAGAGGCCTCCACTAAGGAGGTTTTGGAAGCCGCAAAAGCCGCTAATGCTTGGGAGTTTATAGAGCAAATGCCTGGTAAGTTATTGGCAAACGTGGGGGACAGAGGTTCTAATCTTTCTGGTGGGCAACGGCAACGTTTGTCAATTGCGAGGGCCATTTTAAGGGATCCACGAATTCTTATTTTGGATGAAGCAACTTCTGCATTGGATTCTGAATCAGAACGACTTGTACAAGAGGCGTTATCTCGATTAATGAAGGGTAGGACAACGGTTGTTGTTGCACATCGTTTATCTACCATTATGCATGCTACAAAGATTGCTGTTCTTGAACAAGGAAAAGTGAAAGAATTAGGGTCTCATGACACGTTATTGGCTCAAAAAGGCTTGTATCATCATCTTTATAAAATGCAGTTTCATTCAGACTCATGATTTCTGTTGTTATACCTATTCATAATAGTTTATCAACCATTCAGGAGAGGTTAGTACCACTTCTTGATTGTCTTGATAAAGAGGGAGTTGATGACATTGTTGTCATTGATAACGCAAGTAATGATCAGGCTTCCTATTTTATTCAAACCTCCTATCCTTCTGTAAAGGTCTATGAAAGTGACGAATTTCTTTCTTTAGCGTCTTGTTATAACTTAGGTGCTCGATTAGCCACTCATTCGTTGTTATTGTTTATGAATGCCGATATTGAGATTGTTTCTTTAGACTTAGTTGAGCTTGTTCAGTGTTTGATATCAAATCCTAATGGAGTGATTCTCCCACAAGTTCATGATGCTTCTTCAACACACACTCAATTTGTCGAAGGCTCCTTTTCTCATGGGTTTTTTAAATTTAATGAGAGACATGAGTCTTTGTTGTCCTCTGTCTCTAAAACGAAGGAGCGTTTAGCATCTTCTGTGGAGGTGTTGGCTATGACGCGTGACTTGTTTGACTCTTTGGATGGGTTTGATGTGTTGTATTCACCCTTTGATGGGGAATGTTTAGATTTTTGTTATCGTGCTTGGAAACAAAAAAGATGTTGTTATGATCATTCTGCTTTTCAGTGTCGCCCTTTTTCTGAGTCTTTATTTCGGTCTTCTTTTTCGTCTGATGCTTTAACTCAGATAAAACTTAAGAATCAGTATTTATTTGTTTGGAAAAATATTTCTACGGTTTCGTGGTTATGTGAGCACGTATTTATATTGATAATGTCATTATTGTCATTTCAAATATCTCGAACACGAGCTTTTTTAAAAGCGTTTTGGATGTTGATCCCCACGCTTATCTCGCGATCTCAGAGTCGTTCTGTTTGTTCTGATACACATATTCTGCGCTATTTCTTTTCAGGCGATGCCCATGTCTAAGATAACGTCCATTCTTGTTGCGAGACCGGATGCTTTAGGTGATACTGTGATTGCTTTTCAAGTTATTCCATGGTTGAAACTCTGGTTTCCAGAGGCCAAATTGACGTTTTTAGTTAGAGACGAGTTTAAAGATATTTTGTCTGGCGTGCCAGGTGTTGATGCCGTGTTAGTGGATCCTCTGCCATATCGTATTTCTGTCGTTGACAGTGGTCTCTTTTTTAAGGCTGTTTCATGGTTGCGCTCTTTTGAATTTGATTGTTTTATAGGATTATGGGAATTACCGAGGTATGCGCTTTTGTCTTACTTGGCAAAAATACCATATCGATTTGGTCATCAGACAAATTTTGTGAATAAATGGTTGTACACCTCTTGTACTCGTTTTAATTATGATGATTTTATGTTCCATCAATGTGAATGGAATTATAGTGTCATTTCTTTAGTTAAACGCTATTTTTGCTGTGATATGACAAATGTGTCATCATCACTCGATCGTTCAGTATTTGATGTTAAGTCGTCTTCTAACAGGTTTAAGGATGGCTATGTGTGTCTTGTGGTTGATACGATTCCAACGAAGCAACTTCCTTTAAATGGCTATCGTGCTATTTTGAAGATGCTTATAGACCAGAATGTTTCTCAAGTTGTTTTGTGTGGGAACAAAGCCCCGTTGTTCCTTAATACACTAGTTGATGAGTTCTCTTCACAGGTGTCTCTTAAAGATTTAGTAGGACACCTGTCTTTATCTGAGTTAAAATCCGTGATTTCTGGTTGTCGATTATTTATCGGGCCAGATAATGGCCCTGTACATATTGCTGCTTTGTTTTCTGTTCGGTCAGTGGTTTACTATTTAAATCGTACTCAAAATCCGTTCAGGTGGCACCCTTGGCAATGTGAGCATTGGGTTGTGCGTTACGATCAACAAGATTGGCGTCCACCTTTCTTACCACGTCATATGGAACAACCACAGCCGTTATTGCCATCTCGATTAACAGATGCAATTAAGGAAGCCTTAACTGCACAGCGTAGCCTTCGCACAAGTCTATGTGATACGTTTATTAAAAGTGTCACAATCGGGGTAGAAAGAGGGCTCTCTTCAGATATTTTAACCTGTATAGAGAAACAGGGGTATTGTTATTATGTCTTTGATAAAGTCCTTACACCTCGGCAATTGAAACATTTTATTTTGTCTCATCATATCAATGTTCTTTTTTCTGATAAGCCGTCTATAAACTTGAAGATTGGTGCTCGATTAGCATCTAATTATAGTCATTATTTACCTAAAATTATACGGATTCAATCTATTGAGGATGTCTACTCTTTTTGTGATACTTATGTTCAACGTGTCATCTCTTTAGTCTTATGATATTCTGTTGATAATAAATAATTGTTTAGACTTTTTTTAGCCATGTTTATCGCTTAGCTCATATAGGAGTGTTTATGATGTCAATATTTTTAGATAAGTTGATGGGGCCTTCCCCTGATCAATTAACTCTGTTCTTAGGTCATTGGGGCATTGTTCTTTTTTGTATCTGTTTTATTGCTTATTTTGTGTCTAAACGGCTTTTGGTTAAGAGTTTATCTTTTATTGTCCAAAAAACTCAAAATAATTGGGATGATATTCTTTTTAATCAACGGGTTTTATCTCGTTTAGTGCATTTAGTTCCGGCGATTATTTGTCATTATTCAGTACGGTTATTTCCAGATTCTTTGGCAACTTTGCGGATCTTCTTTATAACGCTTACCTTGGTTTATATGACCTTTTTAGTGGCACTTGTTTTGGATGCTTTTTTAGATGGTGTACGTCGTCTACTTGATTCTCTTTCTCAGTTTGAAAAATTACCTGTAGCTACGATTATTCAAGTGTTGCGGTTGCTCTTGTTTTTATTTACTAGTATTTTTATTGTCTCTGTTTTTCTTAATAAGAGCCCGTGGGCGTTATTAGGAAGTTTAGGAGCTATGACCGCGCTTATCATGTTGGTGTTCAAAGATTCTATTCTTGGGTTTGTAGCGAGTATTCAATTGTCGACGCGTCAGTTAGTTCGTGTTGGGGATTGGATTGAGATGCCCAAATATGGTGCCGATGGAACGGTTTTGGATATTTCTTTGAATAGTGTGCGTATTCAAAATTGGGATAAGACGATTACAACTGTTCCAACTTATTCTCTTGTGTCATCTTCGTTTAAGAATTGGCGTGGCATGAGTGACTCTGGCGTTCGTCGTATTAAGCGTTATTTATATATCGATGTACATTCTATTTCATTTTGTACAGAGGATGATATAGCCAGTTTTTCTAAAATAAACTGTTTAAGTGATTATATTACGACGAGAGAAACAGATATTAGGACGAGTAATCGTGATAATAATGTACGGGGTATTTCTGAGCTTTATGGGCGTCGGATGACGAAGATTGGTGTGTTTTTAGAGTATGTTATACAGTATTTGAAACGGGACCCTAAAATTAGTCAGGAGATGACGTTTCTTGTGAGGCAATTACAATCTACTGAAAAGGGCCTTCCTATCGAAATTTATGTTTTTTGTACGGATACGGTATGGGTTAATTATGAACAAGTTCAAGCCGATATTTTTGATCATCTTCTTGCGAGTGTATCAGCGTTTAAATTGCGTTTATTTCAATATTCCTCAGGAACTAATCCCGTTTTTCAATAAGTGAACAATGGTCGTTTACTACAGGAGGTATTTCATGCAAGGTTCCCTTGTTAGGGGTTGTTAAAAATATTTTCTGATTTTTGGTCGTATTTATGTTATTATTTCCTCTGTAAAGTATACATCAATGCTGTGTCATTGGTGGGGGCATTATAATAAATAAATTTAGTTGTGTTTTTTGGATGTTATTCTGTTATTGATCCAAGAACACACATATACCATGGAGATATTGTGAATAAGAAAATGATGTTTGATAATACAGAACGGTGGGATTTTCCCAAGGTTGATGGGGAACTTGTTAAAGACATTTCCTCGAAACTTAATCTTGAGCCTTTGTTGGCTCGTTTACTTCTTGTGCGTGGAGTAGGGCCTGACTCTATTGATGATAAGAAGCTATTTATAGATCCTCCTGAATCATTGTTGTCGGACTATAAAAAACTTACCGATAGGACTCAATATTCACGCGCATTAGGTCGTATGCAGTTGGCATTGGATGCTGGGGAGAAGATTATGGTTCATGGTGATCCTGATGCGGATGGTATTTCGGGGACGGCAATTATTGTTGCTGCGTTACGATTCCTTGGCTATCATGTTTTTTATGATTTTCCTACGCGATCTGTCGAAGGACATGGTATTCAACCTCGTATTATTGATGATGCCAAACAAAAGGGATGTGGTGTCTTAGTCTCTACTGACTGTGGTAGTAAAGATATTGAGGCTGTGGAATATGCAGTCACCCAAAATATAGATGTGATTATTACCGATCATCATATTTTAGGTAAATCACTTCCTAATGCCTATGCTATTGTTAATCCTATGTTTATTAAAGATAATCATCTGCGATATTTGTCTGGTGCGGGTGTATCCTTTATGTTTATGCAGGCATTGTTTGAGCGGCTAGGGAAAGAGATTCCAGAATTCTTATTTGACTTTATGTTAGCTGGCGTTGCCATGGGGACGGTTTCTGATAGAATGTCCTTACGTTCCCCGGTTAATCGTCTTATGGTTCAAAGGGGTGTACAGGCGATTAATAAGAGTAATCGTGAGGGGATTAAGGCGTTAAAGGATATTTCTTCACCTGGAGCTACAGTTAAGTCTTATGATTTATCTCGGTCCATTGTTCCTAGATTGAATGCCCCAGGCCGAATTGGGAATAAAGCTCAAGGTATTGCAGATTCATCTGTTGCAGTTGATTTGCTTCTCATTGGTGCCGGTAAGAAAAATGCTCGTAAAGCCAGTAAGGTTTTAGAGCAACTCAATATGGCCAGTGATACTCAGAAAAAAATGGCTGTTAAAGAAGCGTCAATGCTTGATGATGTTAATGAGCAACGAAAGGCGATTACTAGTAAAATTGAGGATGAAATTGAAGAGTTAGTTAAGAAACAAGTGAAGCCTGATGATAAACTTATCATTGTTATGGGAAATAATTGGAACCCAGGGGTTATTGGTATTGATACGGATCGTTTAAAAGATCGATTTTTGCGGCCTGCTATTATTTTAACAGAATATGCAGGTGAGGATTATTTAAGAGGTTCTTGTCGAAGTATTCCTACTATTAATATGTATGAGGTTATTGAACAGATTTCTGATAGTTTTTATAAAAAGCATAAGAAATCGTTGTTTCAACATGAAGTCTCCAGTGCTAAAGGAAAGTGTCTTGTGGATGCGTTTGGCGGACATGCCCAAGCTTGTGGATTTTCCTTGCATAAGGATAATGTTGATGAATTTACTAAAATGGCTAGGGATATAGTGGCTAAGAAACCTAAGTCTGAATTTAGATTTTCTTATGAAGTTCTTGATACATTGCAATATCATCAGATTGATTATGCGTTTCTTAAACGCTTGGAACGATTGGGTCCTTACGGACAGCATTTTGAATATCCCACGTTTAATATGACAGGGTGTCAGATTTCAAAGGGGAAAGCATTTGGGAACCGATATCAAAAGTTGCGGACGCCACATGTTGAATTTAAGGTGTTTTGTCCTTCCACTCAAAAAAGTAAGTTCCTTCATATTGAGGCCGTTGGGTTTAGTTTATGGGATAAATTTTCACGTATTTATAGTCCTGAAAAGGGGTTGAAGTATAATCTTATATTTACAGTAGACCTTCAACAGCGTCGTTTTCGATCTAAGAAAACAAAGCGGGTTAAAACTGTTGAGCAGATACGTTTAAATGTGTTAGATATTCGTTTGGAACAGGCCAGTAAGAGTCAGGTCAGGGCAGCCAAGGCTAAGAAGGCTAACTAGTCTCTTGTTTTTGACACTTGTTCGTTTTGTTTTGACAGTCTTTATCTCAGTTTATTAACAAGGGAATGTTATGGTTGCCATAAGGTATGCGTCTTTAGATAGGGTTGATTCCTTCCTGTCGTCGGTTACCTCTGTGTGTCTTGAAGAACAGTTTTTGAGTAATACTACTGGTTTTTCTGAGTCTACTACTCTGAGGTTTGTTCAAGATATTATTGATAGTGCAGAGACTCAGTTCTATGCGATTAGTGATGAGAATGTTGTGGGATGGTGTGATATCCTTCAAAAATCACAAGAACTTCATTCACATATAGGAGTCCTTGGTATGGGGGTTATTAAAGCCTTTCGTGGCCAGGGAATTGGGGCTCAGCTCATTAAACAATCTTTTTCTCATGCTCGAGATCGGGGAATTGAAAAAGTTGAATGTGAGGTTTATCAGAGTAATGAACGTGCACAAACGTTTTATAAGAAGATAGGTTTCTTTCCTGAAGGTGTGAGACATAAAGGCAAGAAGCACAATGGGGTTTATGAGGATGTGATTCTTATGGGCCTTTTTTTGTCGTAGGTCGTTTGGGTAGTTGTCATTCTTTTCCCACTTTAGTGTTTGAATAGGTATTGTGTGTTTCGGTTACTTTGTTTTAACCCTGTTTTCAATTTCCATTTGTTTCCTATAATGTGCTTTGTAGGTGTGACTAAAGGTATGTGTTCCATCTCTATTTGCAACAAAGAAGAGGTAGTCTACAGAGGCAGGCGATGTGATTGCGTCAAAAGACGCAGCTCCGGGTGATGCGATGGGTGTAGGTGGCAATCCAGGTGTTTTATAGGTGTTGTACGGTGAGTCAATTCTTAGATCTTTGAAGGTGACACGTTTCTTTCTGGGATTCCCTAATGCGTAGGTGACAGTGGGATCAGATGCTAAAAGCATATATTTTCGAAGCCGGTTAAAAAATACGGCTGCAATGATAGGTCTTTCATGCGAAACCGCGGACTCTCGTTCTACTAGAGATGCAAGTGTTATCATGCGATGAAAGCCATAGTTTTTCTTTTTCTTGCTTTTGGTCCAGATAGGCATCATTTTTTCTTCAAAGGTTTTTAGCATGGTCTTAATAATTGTTTTATTAGTTGTTCCTTCTGAAAAAAAGTAGGTATCTGGAAACAGGTATCCTTCCAAATTGGCTGTTGGCACCATGTCTAGGAAGGTAATCTCGGTTTCAAAATAGGGTTTTCCTGTTTTTGCCAAAGAGACGAATTGGTCTGCATTAGAAAGACCTTTTTTCTCTAATAGAGCGCCAATTTCGGTTAGGCAATAACCTTCTGGTATCGTAACGCGTATTAAGGGGTTCTGTGGTGGTTTAAGGAGGGTGTTTATTGTGTCTATAAGTGATAAGTTGTTGTGAAGGGTGTAACTCCCTGCTCTTAAGTGTGTTCCTTTTTTTATGACTTTAAATCCAAGAATAAATAGTCGCTTACTTCTAATTAAGTTTTGTTGTTTTAGGGCGTTTGCCACATGGTGTGCTGTCCACCCTTTTTTGATAGTGATATCGATGGGACTGGCGGTTCCCCAATGACGGGGTGCAATAAGTTGATATAGTATTGTAATACCTATAATAATGGCTGATAGGGTGCCGTAACGGATGATTTTATTAATGAGGCTAGTTGATGTTCTTGTTTTCATGGTCAGGACTCTTAATATAGCGTAGAGATTCAATTTTTTCAAAACCTCAGGGATTGCTATGTCGTGTAGGGGGTAAAAATATTTATTTTTACTACCTCCTCAAACGAGTTCAAAAATGTTAAGATTGTCCTTTCAGGTGTTAAGTACCTGTAGTACATTTCTTTAGGGCGGTTAGCTCAGTTGGTTAGAGTGCTTGCTTGACATGCAAGAGGTCACAAGTTCAACTCTTGTACCGCCCACCACTTTTTTGTGTTCTATGAAAAAAAGACCTCGCCAATAGCGAGGTCTTTTTGGGTAGATAGTTAATTAATTATTCTTAGTTAATTTTAATGAGATCAACTTCGAAGATTAGTGTTGCGTTTGGTCCAATTTGACCGGCTTGTCTTTCCCCATAGGCTAAGGATGAAGGGATGAAAAACTGGAATCTGTCTCCTTCTCTCATATATTGTAGTCCTTCAGTCCAACCAGGAATGACTTGGTTTAATCGGAATGTTGCAGGGGTCTCTCTTTTGTATGAACTATCAAATTCCGTGCCATCGATTAAAGTCCCTTTGTAATTGACGGTTACATTGTCTGTTGCTTTTGGTTTTACTTTTCCGTTTCCTCTTTTAATGACCTTATACTGTAAACCACTTTTGAGAGTTTTAACCCCTTTTTTATTTTTGTTCTCTTTTAGAAAAGCAAGACCCTGTTTTATATTTTGGTCTCCAAGTGTTTTTAAGGCTTTTTGTTGCGCTACTTGCTTTACTTTTTGTTCTTCTTGCATTCTTTTTTGATAGTTGTCGACCAATGTTTTAATTTCATCACTTGCAAGGGTTGAAGTTTCTGAGAAAGCATCTTCTATTCCTTTGATAAATTGTGGTGTTGAGAAAGTTGAAAAGTTTCGCTTTAAGTCTTTCCCTATGGAATTACCAATTGCGTAACTTTCTTTTTGTTCTTGAGTTTTTAAAGGGGCCGGTTTTTTTAGGCAGCCAGTAAGTAATAGTATAGCTATTAGAGGTGTTAAATAGATATGTTTCATTTTTATGTTGTCTCCTTTTTCTTAATTATTTTGTCTTATATAATATCATACACTTTTCTCTTTTATGTTGACTAGCGAATTGTTACTTTTTCTATGAGTGAAAAAAGTTTAAAAAATAGACGTATATCGCGTCGTTCTAAACATGTTCGTCCAAGTGTTCGTTTAAATAAATTGACGAATGCGGGTGCTCCTTTCTTTGTGTTAATGGGTAATCGTGGAAGAATCTCTTCCATTCGTTTATATAGAAGGTGTTCTTCTGATTTTGGTGCAATATCCCAGTTATATGTATTAACAGGGGTTTCAATTGTATTAAAAAACTCATAGGCATATATCATGACGGCCTGTGATAAGTTTAATGCAGGATAAGTATTTTTGTTTGGTATGCTTGATGTATAATTACATAATTGGAGTTCTTGATTTGTAAGACCATTATTTTCTCTTCCAAAGATAATGCCTACTTTATGCCTATTGAGTGTGGGCTTTATTGTGTCGACTAATTCTTTTGGTTTTAAAAATGGTGGTTGATTGTCTCTAAAACGCTGTGTTGTACCAATTAATAGATTAAAGTTTGGAAGTATGTCCTCTAATCTTTTGACGACCTTAATATTGTTTATTATTTCTTCAGAACCCCATCCTAATTTGAATGTTTCAGGTATGAGGTAATCTACTGGATTTATTAGGATAATATTATTTATGCCCATGTTTTTGCATGCGCGCGCAATAGATCCTATATTTCCTGGCTTTTTGGGTTCTACAACGATAATGGCTAGATTATCTAATAGTGAGTTTGTTTTCAAGAATTACTTGTACCCTTTTTCCCAATCGATTAGTCGCTGAATCTTTCTATCATATTTTGGTGTATATGCTAAAAACTTTGCAAAATCTTTGCGAGCAATATACTCATCGCCACCTTCTAAGTCTTCTTGTTCTTCAATGATATCTGAATTACTCATTAAGAAGACAATTTCATTTAATGTTAGTGGCTGGTCAGGCTTAAATGTTCCGTCTGGATATGTAAAAATCAATCCTTCTTCAATAGCTACCTTTACGTATGGTGCTCCAGGGTGATCAGCAGGAATATCTTCTAGGACGTCTTCTTCCACTATTTTTTCTACTTTGTATTTTAATAGATTTACTAGTAACTTTGTAACGTATAACCGATCAATTAATTTATTTGGTCGGAACAAGTTATCTTTATCTCCGTCTAAAACACCTAGAGTTGCTAAAAATTCGATTTCTCTTCTTGCTTTAATCTTTTTTGTTAAATCTTTAAATGTCTTGATTCTTAATACTCGCATTGTATAGGTTAGTGGAATTGATTTTTCATTGGTCAGGATTTCTAACTTTAGAAGGTTCTTCCCTGGTTTTAATTGTGTTGTCCCGGAAAAATTATCTTCGTTATCAATTGCTAATCGGATATTTTGTAACTTTAATTCATTTACAATGCGAGATGTACTTCCAAGGATTCGTATTTGTGGTTTGTAATTGACATATTTATCTTTTGGGAAATCAACTTTTAAGAATATTGGGAGTGTTTCTACAGGCGTTTTATTTGTTGCTAGGTCTTCTGCGTAGAATTGTAGATTAGACATTTCTTTTCCTGCATAGGCATAGTTTATTAAATTATCTGGTAATGAAAATTGTGTTTCCCAGGTTAAGCTGTCTGATTGAGTGAATGTTAATTTAGAATCTTCAAATAGACCTTTTAATGTTTTGAGTTCTTCTTGAACCTTAACTTGTATTAAAGCTATTGATCCTTCTTCTGGTAAGATTTGTATGTTCAAAGTTGGTATGATGGTATCTCGTGTTATTTTGACCTGATTTGATTCTTCAGAGATATCTTGTCCTAATGAAAATGTTTTAATTGTGATTTTATTTAATCCTTCTTGTAGAGGGTAATCATCAATAGACCATCTACCAAATCCATTTGTTTGAGCTGTTCGTCTCAATGTTTTATTTGTAAAGACTCTTAGGGCTGTATTAGATGGGCCTATACCTCCTATTTTATAATCGTATTGATTTGTTAATATAGGTTTTTCTGGTGTAATAATTTTTGCTCTTCTTGGTGTGGATTCCCCTAGTATAGCTAATGACACAATATGAGTAGGGTCCTCATTAAATGGAAACATACCTTGTTGATAGGAATAATCTAATCGGATCATATAGTCTGAATAGGAAATCCCTGCGATACTTGCAAAGTGGATACCTATTCCAAACATGAGTTTATTAAAGGTTGTCCCTCCTCTAAAGACGAACTTCTCGTCTACTTTGTACTCAGATGATATTGCAAACCCATTTATAGTGTTATTTAAGTATAGTAATAACGTTTCGTCTAGTAATGTAGCTCCTGTTCCAATAAAAAATTGAAATGGAAGTAAGGATTGTTCGCCTGTGCTCCATTTTAAGGGTGTTGAGAATGTATTAAGTATAGACCCTCCAAAAAATACTCTAGAAACATAGGGGTTGATAATGTGGTAGGTCGCAATTAAACCAAGGTCAAAACTAATTGAATTTCTGGTGTCTGCACCAATGTATTCATTAAAAACTTTTGTGCCTAGACCACCTGAGAGTCGATTGAAGCCAAATACGTCATAAAAAGAGGTGCCTATTGTTGCTTGTAGTATATTGAAGCCGGCTTTGTAGGAATCGATAGCAAAAATACGATCATTGTCTAATAGTGTCTTTGGGATATTCTCTAACAGTAAATTTCCGTAGGATAGACCAAAGGCTACTTCTTGAAAAAGGGTTTTGTCTTTTAACGGGATTGGGATCTCGGCGGGCATACTTGAATTTAGTGTGAGGTATTGGAAATGGCCTAATAATCGTTTTGATGATAATGCGAAGGGCATATAATTTAGGTTGTTAACTACTGCAGGGTTGATGAATAAACCTGTGATATCACCTTGAATTGCAGGGTTAGTGCCTCCTAACGCTCCATAACGTGCACCGTGCATATGTACTTGTGGATTTGCTAGTGCACGTGTTTCGGCAGCTATATGTGAATATCCTATTGTTATGACTACAATAATTGTTAGCAATGTCTTTAACATTCTAATAGATAGCCAACTTGGTTGTTGCAATGGATTTATTTCCTCCTGGATCGGTTCCAATTAACTTTATAATATACATGCCACTTGTAATAAAACTATCTTGGGCGATAAAGCTATCTGTTTGATAGCCTATAGTTGTTATTGTCTTATTGGTTAATTCTTTAACTAGGGTGCCAACTTGATCGAATATGTAAAGATCATAGGTTCCTGTTTGTGTTGTATTAAATCCGTATATTAAACTGCCATCCTTTTCGGGGTTGTATGGATTAGGGTTAAAATGAAAATTTGATATTTTGATGGCAGAGGAAATGTAGAAGTATATATATGCGGAGTCTAAGTCAGCGCCATCAAGATCTTTTAATTGTAATGTAAGAACTCCATCAGATGTGCCTAAATTTGATATATTGATACGGCCTTCATTTCTATCATAAGTATAGGTGTCTTGTGCAATTTCAGTATTTCTTGTGATTGTTGTCCCATTTATACTTAGTTTAAGGCTGGATTCATCAATGGCTTGTCCATTGTTTTTTAAATTAATTTCTAGGTCAGAATTGGATGGTACTGCGTCGTAGTTTTTAAATTCTCTAGATTGACCAGATTCTTGAACTAATATGAAATCAATATAATTTGGGAGTGACCAATTGTAGGCGGTTTGGTTTGTTTCTATTGTAACTTTCTCATAATTTGAACCGGCTGCAAGTAGCCAATTATTATCTGACTCATACCGACTTATGATAGCATTTCTAGTAGGGGTTAACATGTATTTTATGAAACCATCAATAAAGACTTGTCCACTGGATAATCGATTGGAATGACTTGCTTCAAATTTGAACATGTCTGATTCTTTGTTAGCGGCAATTTTATAGGGTAATCGATGTGTTAAATCACTTTCTGATATGTTTGAACTGAATTCATAGGTAATATCTTTACCGTCTGTACCGGAGAGATAAAATCTTGGAGTTATTCCATTTATATTAATTGTAATGGCTTCATTTGTTGTGTTTTTGATATCTAATTTAATCGTGAACTCCTTATCTTTGACTTTTTTGTCTTCTTCAAAATCTTCTATAATCACTCTATTGATATGGAGTTTCTTTGCAAGGCTTGAAACTTTTGCGGCTTCATTTGGTTGGGGGATATTTCCTCCTAAAACGAGTTGAACCTCATCTTCTTCGGGACCTGTTATCCCGCTTAATTGGCATCGAATATCATGACTTACAGTAGTATTTGCATCTAACCCAATATCATATAGGACTAAGTAGTTATTCTCGCCTGCAAATATATCTATGCCATTTAGAGTTACTTGGTCTGTAGAAGTGAATTCACCGGTTGCTTTAATAGGTGGATCATCCAGGTCCAGAGCCTTATTTTGATTGAGGTCTCTTGCAACCCAAACTTTGGATACTCCTTTACTGTTTGGTAAGAAGGTGTTTTTGGTATTATCAACAGTTATGCTTGCGGAGGGAAATGCTACATCGGACCATAGATTAATGGCAATCATGGGAACAAGTTCTTCCCCTTGAAAGACGATGTCTGGTGATATATCTACAATGTCAATGAGGTGAACGTTAGTTTCTGATAACGTTACTATTGCTTCTGGATCCGAGGCTGCAGGTAGCTCCCCCGTTAAGCTTAATTCTTTTTCAATATCATTGATTAGACTGATTGCCTTTGCGTTGTAAAGTTCTGCGGTAACGTTTAATACAGGTTTTGCATCTGTTTTTTTGATATTGTCTCCGAATATATATTCGACAAAAAGTCTTTTTTCGTTATTTAAGGGGTAGTTCTTCGTTGAAATATATTCGTCGATACTATAACCATTGGTTGTTATATTGATGCTTACGTGGGCGAGGTCGAGCTGGTTTTTGTGTTCTAATATAGGATCTCCTAATGTTATTCCCCCCAATTGAGAATCATTATTCTTGCCATCAAAAACACCATATCCATTGCTATCTGTATTCATCCATATGTTCTCAACTGTTCCATCAGCAATGGCATAGATGTATGTCCACTGATTTGCTGATATGTCAAGTGCTTGGTGACCAGATGAATAGCCCCTTACAATTCTGACTATATCATCAGAGGCTATAGGATAGCTTTCCC
>CAZIOF010000100.1:0-4565 GCA_964540745.1 uncultured Candidatus Marinamargulisbacteria bacterium | reverse complement strand
TATGAATGATTTAGATCAAGAATTATATCGTTATGGGATACCTGTAAAAACCAAACATAACGAAGTGGCGCCAAATCAATTTGAATTAGCACCCTTGCATGAGGAGATAGGTCTTGCCATCGATCATAATTTACAGACTATGGATATTATGCGGCGTGTGGGGGCCGATCATGGGTTTTTAGTTTTACACCATGAAAAACCTTTTGCGGGGCTCAATGGGTCGGGTAAACATATGAATTGGTCGATTGGTGATAATACTGGCGCCAATTATTTCGAGCCCTCCGAGTCACCCATTAAAAATATATCGTTTTTAATGGCCTTAGGGGCCTTGCTCATAGGAACGCATAAGTTTTCAGGGCTCCTTCGCGCTGCAATTTCAGATGCAGGTAATGAACATCGTTTAGGGTCCCATGAAGCGCCACCGGCCATTCTATCAATTTATTTAGGTGACTATTTGAATGAGATTTTGGATAGTATCGAGAATGCGAAGACATTTACGGATAAAACCTTAAGCACGATTAACCATGGCCTAGAGGTGATGCCCAATATTGTAAAAGATATTTCAGATCGTAATCGAACTTCACCTATTGCCTTTACCGGAAATAGATTTGAGTTACGTGCATTGGGTTCCTCGGCAAACGGGTCAGATGCGGCCAAAATATTAAATATGATCTGTGCCTATGGGTTTAAAGAGCTGTACAAAAAGCTAAAAGGTAAAAAAGGGGATATGAAAAAGAACGCCTTGGTGGCTCTGAAGTCAGTTTTAAAAGAGACACGACCCATTCGTTTTGAAGGAAATAATTATGCGAGTGAATGGAAAAAAGAGGCCAAGAAACGAAAGCTATTTGTTGTGGAAACTACACCAGAGGCGCTTGCTCATAATTTGGATAAAGAGTGTGTGGACTTATTTGAAGAGATGAATGTATTAACAAAACGAGAACTCCAATCCCGTGTTGAAGTAAAATTAGAGGCCTATACCAACTCAAAGATGATTGAATATAAGTTAGCGATTCACATGGTGAGACGCTCTATTTTACCAGCTATTCTTGACCAGTTAGGACAGTGTGGTGATGCTTTAGCCACATTAAAAGCTGTTAATATTAAGAACAAATCCCTTAGTGAGGATATTTCGATATTAAGTAAATTATATGCAGATATTCAACATAAAAAGGCAGCATTAAAGGCCTTTATTAAGAAGACAGAGGGGCTAAATGATTCTTATAAAGCAGCTTATGCGGCAGCAACAGAGGGAGCTGCTTTGTTACAGCATTTACGAATAGATGTGGATGAAGCTGAATGTCGTGTCAGTGAGGAATTTTGGCCGTTAGCCTCTTATGATTCGTTATTATTGACAGTATAAGAGTTCTGTTTTTTATAGAAACCTGGGCAATTTTAATTGAAATCGCTTAGAAGCATAAGGGCTTAGTTGGCGACGATTTCTTTAGTCTGATGGCATAAAAGTTATTAAGAAGACAAAGGGCTTATATGTCTGAGAGGACTCAGCCCTTTACCAACAGTCTCAAACATATATTGATGATGTTGGATACGTTTTTAATAAAGAAAATTGTGGGTTAGGTCTTTATGATCATCATTACAGATAGTGTAAATAATCGATATACTATTAGAAATAGTGATTATTATTAAAAGCTTCTAAATGGTAGACTTGATTTTAATATGAGGTTGATAGATAAAAAGATAATAGCTATTTCTTCAGTTTCTGAGGAGATTGTAGTCCATCCTAATTTGATTGAGTCTTCTCACTTTGTTCAGATGGGCAAAATAGATAATGCCCAGAAAAAGTCTCTAGATGCTTATCTCATGTCTGCTGGTTTGGAACGCAGGATTCATGATTGTATGGTCTTAACGATTAGAAATAAGAAGGATGCTGACAGAAAAGGTGTCACGGCTAATATCCTTGGTAGGGTTGGTGATGAATTTCCTTTCCAATGGATTACCTATAAGATAAACCCAGGTAAAGATACCCAGTATTTGACTGATAATCTAATAGAACGGGGATGCCTGCCATGTGAATCTACATTTTCTGAACCCTTATTTGTGGAGGTGTCATCTCCTAACCCAAAAGACATTGTTTATGATATGGAAACGAATGATCTTGATGATGTCCTTGCGCTCATACTACTACTCACGAACCCTTATGTAAATTTAAAGGCGATCACTATAAATCCAGGCGATCCTAATCAAATGGGCTTTATTCAGTTTATTGCGACTCAGTTTGGTCGTTCAGATATACCTATGGGGGCAGGACAAGGCAAGTCAAAAAAGAATCATGTATCGCCTTGGTACAATAAAGCTTACCCACAGTGGCCACCTATCAAAGCTGCCAAGAGTGCAACTGATATATTATGTGAAAATTGTGATGGGGATACAACATTAGTGACAGGCGGTGCCTTAACTAATGTTGCTCGAGTCATTGCTAAAACTAATAATTTTACGGTAGGGACAATGGTCTCACAAGGGGGGTTTGCAGGAACGGGTGTTGTCGATCCAAACGTACAACTTGACAAATTTAGGGGTGCATCGGTTCAGCCTACCTATAATTTTAATGCTAACCCAAAAGCAGCGTTGTCAGTGCTTGCTTGTCAATCTATTGGCCGTATCTATCTTGTATCAAAAAATGTATGTCATCGCGTGGTAGTCGGTGAAGAGGGTTTTGGGGCCATTGATGAAGATGTTGTGGGGCGAAGGCAACGTAGCGGGCTCTTAGAAATGAACCGGTTATTGAGTCTCTATTTTCAGGAGCATCAAGAAGAAAAGAAAGTCCATGATGTATTGGCCGCCTGTTGTGCAATCAATCCCGATATTGGTGATTGGAGGGGTGTGTCCGTTTATAATGAAGGACGATCGTGGGGGACAAGAAATGACCCCGAAACGGGAACGTTCATTATCACGGACTATTCTCCAGAGGCTTTTATGGGGACCTTATTAGCGCCAGAGAGATAGTGTGGAAAGGGGCGATTAAAGCACTGCCCAAAACCAACAGTTATTATGTCTTAAAATAGCCATATCTTCCTAACCTGAGGCCCACCTCTGACTAATCTGACCTCAAGTAAAACGTTGCTAGTGTTTAGACCTTATCCCTCCTTAGTTCTTCCTTTTCCTTTTTTCTTGCTTCGAGATGATTTAGTAGAGCTCGGACGGAGTGAGTTGGCTGAACCAGCGGCAGAGTTAGGTTGAGTCTTAGAACGTTTATCACGTCCCTTTGTCTTTTTGGGTTTACGAGTGGCCATCTTAGCAGATGCTCCTTCGCGAGGGTCTGATTCTTTTTCTAATGAACGATACTGGTCTAAATTATTCCCATTGGCAACCAATTCGACTACAACGTCCATAGATGTTTGTCTAGAACCAGGGTCAATAGCTAGTGTAACCTTTGGATGACATAGTAGAACAGGTTTATAATGGTGGGAGCTCAATGGATTACATTGATAATCCACATCTTCTCCAGAGATATAAGGGACATTAACCATATAGAGTTTAATATTCTTAGACTTAGGAGTCTTGATTCGAGGGTGACGGTCGTATACATCAGATAAACATGCTTCTTGAGAGTACTCCTCACTTTGAAGGAGTTGGTGTTCTGCTAGGATTACGAATGTAACCTTAGGATATTCCTTCGCTATAGTATCTAGCCATGCAGTTAAGTTATTGACGGATCCGCCACCAATAAAGGATTCTGTGATGCAGATCTGTCGATTCCCGTAGTTCTCCTGGGTCAATTGATGTGCTAACCTCTTTACATCATCCTGAAAGGCACGGGGAATCTTGGATTGTTCAGAACTACCGTGGGGACATTTATCTATTTCAATAAGCTTATTATGGGGGATTTCAGTTAGAGCATTTAGTTTACGTGCTAAGAGAGGCCCCCCTCGTCTAATGCTGATGTGCTGGCCACAGTTACTAAAAAAGGGTACTAATTTAAGCAGTTGTTTATGCTCCGCTTCTAGCCATTCCTTCAAGAGGGGGCCTTGAGTAGGCGTCCAAATAGAGTCTTTTTGCCTAATTTTATCGATGTTAACACAGCGAACCGAAGTCTTGGCATCTTTGATAGATCTAAGTTGATCGTAAGAGGGAACGTCTGTTCCTCTATGATTATAGACCCTACAAGATGATGGTTCTAGTCCCCGAGGGGCTCTTTTAGTAGCCTTTTTAGGGCTTTCAGACATGGCAGTAGGTATGCGTAACGTTTCATTGAAGTCCGTATACATGTTGCTTGTGCTTTTCTCAATATTCTCATGTCTATAAAGACCTTTTAACTTAAGACTATTATAGCGTAAGGCGTCTAGTAAGTTAGCTCTTTCATCTAGGGATTTCTTGGAATAGTCCAGCAGTAGCTTATCCAGATTAGCTACTGACGTTAGCTCTTTTATTGCTTTATTCAGATCAGTTACTGATGTTAGAGCATCTAGTTCTTTAGATTCTTTTTTACCTAGATCCTAATCGTCTAGGTATTCTACAATCAATTGAATAGGTCCCAAAGGTTCTGGAAACATTGATGACGACGCTATTAACTATGGGCTTTTAGGGGAAGCGCAGTCAAAAAATCGGTG
>CAZIOF010000099.1:0-9598 GCA_964540745.1 uncultured Candidatus Marinamargulisbacteria bacterium | reverse complement strand
TATTTCCGTTTGATTCACCTGGATCAGACCATGGTGAACCAGGATTAGGAGTTAACGTGATAACGTTTCTTCCGGCAGGGTCGTCTGGGTCAATCATTTGAAAGGTTGTTGCGATAATATTACCATTAACTTGGAGTCGTTCAGTGGGTTGTGTGACCCCTAATCCCACATTTCCTGACGTGGTGACGACCATAACGGCATGATTTGAATCCGTTCGGGTCCCTTCTAACCACATCAAATATTCATTAGCAGATGGATTGACAATCATCAGAGATGCACTAGGAGCTGTTGTCCCAATCCCTACATAGCCATCCATAACGGCAACCTTTGCTAGCCCAGGGGTAGCTGTCCCAATACCAATATTACCAGAAGAGGTAATGACAAAGGCATCGGTGCCATCGTCATTTCCTATAGCTTTAAAAATATTGTGACCTGTTTTGTCACGTTTTACTGTGAGCGCAGTTCCTAACGTGTCAGAGGTCCCTATTCCCACGCCGTTATTAGCACGAATTAAAAACTGATTTCCAAAAGAGGATTCAAAATGGCTTTGAGTTGGAATATAATCTGACCAAACAAAGGAGCCTGTATATTTAGCAGAAGCTTTATAACCTGCAGCAAAGGAATAATTTCCTTCTGCTTTATTCTGATAACCACCGGCAACAGTGGCGTATTGACCACTAGCAATATTTTTATAGCCACCAATAACAGAAGCCCCTTCGCCAGAGGCTATTGAGCTATAGCCTAACCCTATCGAATATTTACCTAGGTTAGCGCTATCCCACTCATCCTGTTCAACGGTACCTGCACGAAAAGCAGCTTTCGAGGGATAAAATAGCATGCGGGTTCCTGGCCCTGACGCTGGAAGCTCTTCCCCACTATCCAGTTTTCCGGAGATAAGAACACCTGTATTACCACTAACATGGAGATTTGCATTTGGAGAGGCTAAACCGACACCAATTCTGTCGCCCTTGAATGTAAAAACAGGGGTTTCTAAGTCCCCACCTTCTGAAATAATAAATGCATCTGGATTGTCTGCGTTGATCCCCATAGAAAAGAGATCCGTATTGCCTACATCAAAGGTTAAAATTGGGTTGCCTGTCGCACTAGATAATTCTAAAAGACTATGAGGTTGAGTTGTCCCTATTCCCACATTGCCAAGGTCGTAGAAGACGCGTTCGTAGTTTTCGAGAGACCAGTAGGTCCCTGATAGTAGTTGTGTTTGTAAGGGCTGCCCACCAATGGTGAAATCATCGGCATTGATAACACCCTTAATATCCAGTGTATACTCTGGAGTTGATGTGCCAATCCCTACATTTCTGGAGCTGACATAGAATAGGTTTTTATTGTTGGCACCGGTGATACTTAGTAGTCCGGCCATAGGATCATCTGTTTCTAAAGCGCGAATATCAAGACGTGCTTGTGGTGAATTTGTTCCAAGGCCTAAACGATTGTGTTCATTATTCCAATAGAGATATGGAGAACCGGATAAACTTGTTTTGCTGGACCAAAAGGTGAGTTGTCCTGTTTCAACAGCACCGACACTTTGAATGCCAGTTAATGATCGTTTTTCTGTGGCTGTATAACCATAAAAATCAGAGCCATCAAATTCGATAGTTCCTTCTTTAGGTGATGATTGAATAGATTTCCCAATCCGAATCCCGCCCACAACATCAAGGGTTTCTTTTGGCTCAGTGGTACCTATACCCACCTTAGAGGTTCTTGTTCCATCATTAAAATAGATATCATTAACATTTTTTCCAGGCTGCCAAGCGAGGAGGCCTTTAATCCTATTTTCTAATGGGATTCCATCCATAAGATACGCTGAGGCGTTTACATTCCCAGAGACATCTACAGCATATTGAGGGAGGCTTGTCCCAATTCCAACCAAGCCTTCATTGTAGTACAAGTTTCCATTTGACTTTTTCTTCCAGGATAAGATGCTTTCAATATCTTGCCCGTTAATTCGGTAGCCGGATGCATTGATATCGCCTTCAATATCCAGGGTGAAATTAGGTGTAGGAACTCCGATGCCTACTCTGTTCGAATTGCTATTAACATGAAATGTACCACTATCAACAGTCAAATCAGCTAAAATATTAACAGTAGAAATGAAATCACCTACAACATTCTCTGCACGGGCAAGTTTAACCTCTTCTGCAATTTTAGATTGAATAGCATAAGGGGCTGAGATAAGGGGGACGTAGACGACTGATGTATCTTGTGAATTATTAAGAGAGGTAATTTCGAGACGAACTTTAGGGTCTTCTATATCAAAAATAGAAGCGGTTAAGGGGTTGTCTGAGGTGCCTTCAACAACGATACTACAGGTTCCTTGAATAAAATGAACACCTTTTCTAGTTTGACGCCAGACAAGCGTACCGCCAGAATAGATGCCTATTTCCACATTACGGCGTCCAGTAAGAAGCCCTTCTGTTTGGCTGACAAGGGTAGCTTGAAAGGTAAAACGCATAGGCGTCGTTTGGTCAGCATGGATCGATAGACTGCCTAAAACGAGAAATAAACCTATCAATAGTCGTTTTCTAAAATTAAAAACTATAACACCCACTTTGTAGTTGTTTAGGTAAAGACAAAACGCCCCCATGCACATTGGGTACAGTGCATAAGATAGTCGGTACCGTTATATATATCGGTCCAAACGTAATAAAACTTGTATCGAAAAAACTAAATTCATCATAAGTTCCAGCCAAGAAAACCTTTAAATAGCGTTTATGTACTAAAAAAGAGGTATTTGGGCTAGTTGGGAGTCACTGAAAACGGTCAGAATTTGTTCTAGAGATGTGATAAAAGGGTGCCAAACCCGGATTTAAAGCTAAAAATCAGAACCCTGGAATAGGATAGTCCTATTAATGAGTCGTTTTGGCATCAGAAATCACTAAATAATACAGAAAAGTTGATTAAAAACCCGACCAACTTAGGTAGGAAAGCTAAAAAACAGTTTCATGTTATGTATAGTCAAACTATGATTTTTTTCGGTGAACCCAATCTCCGTAAGAGAGTGAACAAGAGGCTGCATAAGCGAAGGTATACAATTAAATCCCTAAAATACAACTCAATAACATGAATGAGATATCTCAATGTTCAGTGATATTGCGTTCTTTAGGACTATATATCTAAGACCCGCCACGACGACCTGAACAACCTTACAAACAGCAATAAAACAGCATGACATTATCTTAACATTAACACCTCACAATGGTAACAGAACGAAGAGAAAAAATATAGTAAAAATAATACGATTTATAGGGAATAGCAAGGCCTTAATCGTCAAATTGGTCCAACCAGTAATCGATATGCCCTTGAGACAGACGCGGCCCAGGTTTTTCGGGGAGAGGGGATGAAGATGCGGTTAATAAGGGGATGAACTTTTGGGATAAGCAGGTGTTAATTCGGGCTTTTTTTGCATGGAATAAAATGGCCCGATCGGAAGTTACGAGGGTATAGGGAGTTGATCGTTTGGTGGTCATGTAACGAATGAGATAGGTATCTGCAGTATCTAGGTCGTCTGTATAGATGACGTGGAGCTGAGTTTGAACTTCTCTTGTCTCGGCTGATACAGGGGATCGTTGTCCATCAAAGACAAGTAGAATCTTTATGGGTGTTCCTTCAATGAGGGCGGATAACTGTATAATGAGTTTATTTTCTTTTTGTGGATCACTTAGTGAGATAGATGAGAGTGCACCTATCAGATTATAACCATCGATCACATAGTTCATAAGAGGATAAAGACCTGAGTCCAAAGCCATTGAAAGACCAGTTGAACCACTACAAAGAACAGCCATAGGGGCTTCACAATGATTAAAAGGAGAGGGGTAAGTAGATTAAAATAGGCAAGTGCAAAGATAATGACAAAGCCAAAGGGTTCCAGGTTCAGGAAATGGTGTTGAGCGGAGGGGGGGAGAAAGGGGACACATATTTTAGACCCGTCTAGGGGCGGAATAGGGAGCAAATTAAAGACAGCGAGAATGATATTGAGGTAGATTCCACCTTGGATAATCTGGAGGAAGAGAGATTTGAAAGAGGTGGACAAGGGGGCCGCCAGTCCCAACCCTAAAACCAAACTAAAGATGAAGGCAAGTCCTAGATTAGAGAGTGGTCCTGCTAGTGCAGTCCACATCATGCCTTTAGGGGGATTAGAAAAGTAGTGGGGATTCACAGGCACGGGCTTTGCCCATCCAAGAAGGAAGGGTGCGCCAGAGACTAAAAAGAGACCTGGTAAGAGGAAGGATCCTAAGAGATCCAGATGGGGGATAGGGTTAAGGGTTAACCGGCCCTCATGTTTAGCCGTAGGGTCCCCTAGTTTAAGAGCTGCATAACCATGAGCAATTTCATGGACAACCACAGAGAATATAAGGATTACGAAAGAGGTTAAAAGAGAGATATAATGAGGGAAATCGTGCATTAAAGGGCCCTTGGGTGTGCGTTTTTATAGAGTGATTTTAAATGATCTTTAGATAAATGTGTATAGATTTGTGTGCTAGAAATAGCGGCATGGCCTAAAAAGGCTTGAACTTCTCTTAAATCCATCTGTCCTTCCAGTAAATGTGTTGCTGCAGAGTGTCGTAAGGTATGGGGCGAAATATCGGACGATAATCCGATACGAGCAACATATCTTTTGACCATTAAAAAGAGACTTTGTCGGGATAGCTGGCCGCCTCTATGATTCAAAAATAAGTCATTGTTGGAGCGTTTTCTAATGAGGGTAGGTCTCTCCTTGTCACGATAAGTGAGAATAGCACGTTTAGCGTGGGTTCCCATAGGGATTTGCCGTTCTTTATTGCCTTTGCCTAGGATAATTAGGGATTGGAAGGCCCCTTTACAGTGGTCAAGGGTGAGGCTAAGGCATTCACTGGATCGGAGGCCACAACCGTAGAGACATTCTAGGAGTGCTTTATCACGAAGGGGGTAAGGATCTAATTTGTTAGGGGCGTCTAATAGGGCGATCATGTCTGCTAAGGGAATTGTTTTGGGTAAGAGATGATCACGTTTAGGGAATACGACAATGGTTTTAGGGTGATAAGGGAGTTGCTTTTCACGATATAAATAGGATAAGAATGATTTTACGGCGGATAATTTTCGCATCAACGTGGTTTTTTTATAGTTAAAGGGGCGAAGGTACTCACTATAGGCGGACATGAGGACAGGGGTGATGGGTTGGGTGCCCAAAAAGGACAAAAATTGCTTTAAATCAGTGTTGTAAGCGGACAGGGTATGGGTAGAGTAGCCTTTTTCATGCGAGAGATAGAGCTTGAAATCCTGTAAAGAATGGTTCATGGTCGTGGATTATAGCGGGCTTTAAAACGGAGATAGAGGAGTTGTGTTTTAATATCCAGGAGATCACCTTGTTGGAGAAGGGCTTCAATGTCTTGGCATGAGAGTGGGTACTGTTGGATGCGTTCGTCACTATCAAAGGCCGTTTCGCCACGGGTAAGGTCTTCGGCAACAAAAAAATAGAACTTTTCGTTACAAAATCCTGGGCTGGGGTAGCCGCCCCCTAGAGGGGTCCATGTGTCTGCACGAAATCCTGTTTCTTCTAGAAGTTCACGTTTGGCGGCGTCTAAAGGGTTTTCTTTGTCTTCTATTAAGCCGGCAGGGCATTCAATAAGTGTTTGTTGGATGGGGTACCGGTACTGTTTAATGAGGTGCAGGGTATGAGGGGGTTCAAAGGGAAGTATAATTACTGCGGCTTTATGATCCACCACTTCCCGTTGGGTAATGGTGCCGTCCGAAAGTGTAACCGTATCCTGCCGAAGAGAGACAATACGACCCTCATAGAGGGATTCAGAGTTAATGGTTGTCT
This sequence comes from uncultured Candidatus Marinamargulisbacteria bacterium, assembly GCA_964540745.1. Classification (GTDB taxonomy): domain Bacteria; phylum Margulisbacteria; class Marinamargulisbacteria; order JABIPA01; family JABIPA01; genus CAZIOF01. The sequence goes on along the minus strand of CAZIOF010000099.1, from coordinate 3,780 downwards.
CTTGCATGATTTAAAGTATAGGAGGTTGCCGTATAATACACAATAAACGCTAACTCACGACGGGACTGTCGTGTCAGGGCCATGATGAAAGGTGTTATTTTAAAGGGGGATAGGGTACCATGCAGTTAGCGTATAAAAGGGGATTGAGGCGCAAATAATATGGATACGGTAGGACTCTTACAGGAGGGTGAATATGAGAGGAAAACGGATATTAGTAACAGGTGGGGCGGGCTTTTTAGGCAGCCATCTTTGTGAGGAGCTTCTCAATAAAGGCCATGATGTGCTCTGTTTAGATAACTTTTTTACGGGCGCCAAACAAAATATTCGTCATCTAATAGGGAACCCCTATTTTGAGCTTATCCGTCACGACATTACGCAGCCGATACTAGTGGAAGTAGAGGCCATCTACCATTTGGCCTGTCCAGCATCGCCTATCCATTACCAAAAAAATCCGATTAAGACGATAAAAACCAATATATTAGGTACCATGAATGTATTAGGCATTGCAAAACGTACGGGTGCATCGGTTCTTCAGGCGTCCACATCCGAAGTTTATGGGGATCCGACGGTCCATCCTCAACCCGAAAGCTATTGGGGAAACGTGAATACCGTGGGGCCGCGAAGTTGTTATGACGAAGGGAAACGTGTGGCAGAGACCTTATGTTTTGATTATCATCGGAAGCATTCGGTTGATGTGCGTGTCGTTCGGATCTTTAATACCTATGGCCCTAATATGGACCCCGTAGATGGCCGTGTGGTGAGTAATTTTATTGTTCAGGCACTCAAGGGTGAGCCCATCACCCTTTATGGGGACGGGTCCCAAACCCGATCCTTTTGTTATGTGACAGACCTAATCGCGGGATTTGTTAAGATGATGGAAGCGCCAAGCCCCTGTCCTGGGCCCATTAATTTAGGGAACCCTAATGAGTTTACAATTAAAGAATTGGCAGAGCGGGTTCTTCAGTTAACAGGCTCACGTTCTGAATTAGTAACAAAGCCTCTACCTGAAGACGATCCCAAAGTCCGATGCCCAGATATTAGTCGTGCACGACAACAACTTCAGTGGTCACCCAGTGTTCAGTTGGAAGAGGGGTTGGGCCATACAATCGCCTATTTCCAAAAATGTTTGGGCCTTCCAGTTAGTATAACAGCCTGACCCATCTTTCACGCATAAGATGCTATCAATAAAGGGGCCTATCTGACAGGCTACTGTGATGTTCCCAGACGATGGGTTTATAGAATAGGTCATCCCTTCACATCCAATTCTTTTGTTATATTTGGTAAGCGTATTAACCCCTACTTTAGAGACTTCAATTGTTCTTTTAGAGACTTAATAATGGCCTCACGCTCTTTATAGGTGGCATCAAATTGCGCGATAAGAGCGGCTTTGTTTGCTTCAAGTTGTGTGACTTCTGTTTTGAGTACAGATAATTCAGAAAACTTTGTTTTGAGGGTTGCTTTAATATAAGGGAATCCCACAATACAGTTCACTTTTTTAAGCGTGGTTATGGAGGATGCTTCCCAAGCCTTTCCAATAACACGGTCGATATCGGTGACCTTAATGTCGTCTGCATTCACAGCGATGGCAGTACCATCATGTTTTCCTGAGGGTAGAATATAATCGCCAAGAGCAACAGGGCCAATAACATTGACAGAAACTTGGCCAAGAAACGAGATGCTTTCGCTACCAGAAATATCGTCAGACCAGTTACCAGATATAATTGCTCTGGAACTGACCACCATAAATTGTTGGGCGCCTTCGGTTCGTTTCGTGACTTTACCGTCTATAACACCCACAATATCGCCTTTATTCATGGGTTCCTTAGGATCCAATTTAGGAAGGTACTCAGCATAGTCAGCAGAATCTGAAGAAAGACTAATCCCCCCTCCACCGCTACCTTGAATAGCACCTGTGAGTTGAAGGGTCGTGCTTGCACCATTACCTTTGTATTCAGCACTATTTGGATTATTGAGCATTCGTTCTGTATTCTCAGATTCAAGGCTCGATTTACGATTATCAAAAAACGAGATGAAGTTAGCATCAGGACCTGGTGCTGACGCGCCAGCAAATCCGGTATAAGCGATGGTCATGGTAGCTTTATTGTTACTGGGCACTTTGGACTCAATAGACCCATAATAACCCGTAGACTCGCCGTTACTGGGGTTCTTTGATTTTGCCTCTAGATAGGCTTGTCGCCATTCGATAGGGATGGCTTTTGTTGATTTGCGGCCCGGTTCGGCGTTGTGATATAGGTATTCATAGGCATAATAACTTCTACTAATACATTCTCCATCCGCCGCTCTAGTGACGGTTCCGCCTAAAGCTTCAGTGAAGTCCCCATGACAAACGGGTGGGTTTACACTAAAGTCATAATCGAGGGTGTTTCTAATAGCGTCCCAGACAAGTCCCATCTCTTTTAGTACGGGGGTTCCAACTAAATTGTAGGGTTCCGCAGCATTTGTATTTAGGTACCAATTCCCACCAGTATCTTGGACGATTTCTGTGCTGTCATCTATATATACATATGTCGGAGTAGGAAAGTCCCTGCTTGAAGTATTAGTTCCCGTATATACTGCATTATTGGCTGCCGCACCCGTAAGTTCCGTGGTATATCCGTCCCACTCATAATGTTGTAGAGCGACCATGTTATTCCAATAGTCCGGGCCTTTTTCACTATTTGTTGCCCCTAACCCTTGTTCAAAGGCATTTTCACTTGGGACGTTTGCATTAGCTGGGTTATTATCGTCGTCCCAAACCGTGACTTTCTCAGTACTTGTTTCAGTCGTAAAAGGCGCACCTTGAATATGGAAAGCGGCCATGGGCATAGAGGTCCCAATCCCGATACCTCCTTCAGGTTCTGGGGTTGGTATTATTTGTAATTCTGGGGGAAGGGTTAATAGAGCTTCTGGTACCTTAGATATGCCAAAGGTGACCACATTAAAAGAAGAGACATACTCATCACCGATGACCGAGCCCACTGTGAACATATTTCCAGGGTGAGACGAGGTTTCTTCCATGGTGACTCTCAAAAGAACATATTTCTTATCTGGGTACAATTCACTTTTATCATTGCGACGTGATATCCACAGTTTATCGGTATTTTCAGTATCTAACTGATCAGCAAATCCTGTAAAGGGTCCTCCATTGAAAAAGAGCTTAGCGCCTTCTCCTGCACTTTCGGCGATATCGGCGTCTCTCAAAGCTCCTACTTTAAAATCACCACTAACGACTAAGGTTTCCTCATGAAAAGAGACCGCCCCATCAGGCGGCAGGCTGGTAAAATCTAAATTAGGATCAATACCAATCATAATAGAACCGGAGGCTACATTTTGGTTAAAGATAGAATTTGGTATATCCGCTAAATCGGGACGGCTCTCGTTGGATTTAATCCCTCTACGAAGGACAAGAAGGGTTGAGGTCTCTAATGCGGAGGCATTTTCAGATATCGTTGTAAACCCGGACATTAAGTAGACATTAGGAGTAGCTAAGCGATCCCTTTTTCGTTTAAAAAGTTCAAAGGCAAGTGAAAAGGAATCAGTTGTCGTATCATCAGGATATTCGGACGTAAACTGGAGTGGAACCCCTTCGCTGTAGGTCTCTGCATCAGTCCTTTCAGGAGTGTCTGCGTCTGATAACTGATAAGGTTGCCATGATGCGGTAGAATTGGCATTTGCTAGCATTATTTCTAATAAGGCAAGGTTTGTAGGTGAAGCTACAGTTACATCGCCGTCGACGAAAGAATCTTCCATTTTGGGCGTTATAAGTCCTAGATCCTCTAT
>CAZIOF010000098.1:0-4849 GCA_964540745.1 uncultured Candidatus Marinamargulisbacteria bacterium | reverse complement strand
AGTATTCACCAGGGCCCCGTTGTCTATGAGTAATTAAGCTGTCTCTTTTTCACCATATTGTGCCGCCAAATGCAATGGAGTGGAGCCCTCATCATCCGTAGCATTTACCAGGGCTCCGTTGTCTATGAGTAATTTAGCAGTCTTGTTTTGACCACATCTTGCCGCCGAATGCAATGGAGTGGAGCCCTCGTCATCCGTAGCATTTACCTGGGCTCCTCTGGATAAGAGTAATTTTGCAACTATTGTAGTTCCCTTTATTATGGAAATATGAAGTGGGGTGTAGCCTTTCCACTCATCTTCAGTGATGGAAGCATTTACTAGGGCCCCGTTGTCTATGAGTAATTGGGCTATTTCTTCATGTCCATTTAATGCGGTCCAAGTCAGTGGGGTGAAGGATATAAATGCACCGTCAGTAACGGCAGCATTCACCAAGGCGCCTTTGTTTATGAGATAGTCTGCTACAGGGGTATGTCCATTCTCAGCCGCCCAATGTAATGGGGTAGCGCCACTTTCATCTTTAGAAAATACTAGGAGTGGATGATCTGTAATCCACTGTGTAAGGGTTCTTGTATGTTCGGCTTTCGCCTCATTATTTCCAGGATTTTCACAAATCTTACTAAATAGGGCATGCTTTTCTATACTTAGCATGGTTTTAATGTAGTCTTGGATATGCGTGCTTAAGGCGTCTAAATCCAAAGGTTTATCTCGCATGCTATTCACCGTATTCATTCCTAACAAAGGCAGTGCTTCAGGTAGTGCTTCAGGGAGTGCTTTAGGTGGTGCTTTAAGGGGTGTGTTTAAGCAGTTATATAAGGTGATAAGGTTTTGCTCTTGTTCTTCAGTGAGAACAGCAGTGTTTTGTTGGAGTATTGTATAGGCTTGAGTACAGGCCTCATAGTTGTCTTTAGAGTCTTTGAATAGGTTGACTAGGATCGGGCATGGGTTCTTAGATTGAAAGTGTGGGGAGTCATAGAGTCTATAGAGTTTAATCAATTGTTCTTGTGCATCATGGTGTAGGGTTTTATCTTTGTGTAATGCAAATAGAAGATTCTTAGCGGATTCATTCAATTGAGGTTGTAACTTCTTATCTAGGGCCTTGCATGATATAAGAAATCTAGAAGTATCTACAGGACTTAAGTATATTGTTATTTGATGAAGTATATCATCGTTGGCAAAAAGGTCTAGCCAATCGTGTGTCATTTCAGAAGTTATTAATGCTAAGTACTTTTTCATGAGCCTGCCCACATTTTAATTTGGGTTTGTAGTGATTGGACTTGGGCCTGTAGTGATTTGGTTTCACTCTGTAGTGATTGGATTTGAACCTGTTGGGATTGGTTTTGAGCCTGTAGTGATTGGACTTGGGTCTGTAGTGCCTGCGTATTTGCTGCTTCTGAAAGTAGGAGGATCATATCTCTGTGTCCTTCTTTTCCCGCGCAATATAGTGGGGTATCGCCAACGTTATTCTTAGCATTTAACATCGTATTTAAGCGTTCGGGGTCTGTCTTTGCGTGATCTATAAAGGCTTTTACAGTGTCTAGTTTTCCTGATCCTGCCGCCAAATGAAGTGGGGTGTTGCCATCTTTGTCAGGCATGTCTAACTTAGCCCCTTTGTTTATGAGGCATGTTGCTACGGCTGTATGTCCGGTATATGCCGCAAAATGAAGCGGGGTGTAGCCTTTCCAAGGACCGTCGGTGGGGGTAGTATTCACTTCGGTTCCTTTATCGATAAGTAATGTTGCTACGTCTGTATGCCCTTTGTCTGCCGCCAAATGCTGTGGGGACCAGCCGTATTCAGTGTTTACATTCACCTTGGCTCCTTTGTCGATGAGTAATGTTGCTAGGGTTGTATGTCCGTATTTTGCTGCCCAATGCAGTGGAGTAGAACCTTTCCAATATCCGTCAGTGACGGTAGAATTCACCTCGGCTCCAGTATCTATGAGACATGTTGCTACGACTATATAGCCGTTTGTTGCTGCCAAATGCAGTGGGGTGGAACCTTCCCAATCACCCTCAGTGATAGTTACATTCACCTCGGCCCCTTTGTCGATAAGTAATGTTGTTAGTTCGTCATGTCCATGATGCGTCGCTAAATGCAGTGGGGTGTAGCCTTTCCAAGGACCGTCAGTAATGGTAGCACATACTAGGAGTGGGTGCTCTGTGAGTCTAGTTCTGATATCTTGAATAGGTCTTTTTTTTCCCACTTCAGATCCAGAACTTTCACGAATACTACAAAATAGGAACTCTTTTTGGTTCGATAGTGTGGTGTCGATATAGGTTTGAATGTTTCTAGTAAGCTGTGACGCACGCTTATTATTCTTAAGTTGAGATAGAGGAGAATTAGAGAGATGATAGAGTCTAGTGAGTTCTCTTTGTTTATAAGAAGAGAGGAGGGCTCCTGTTTTTAATGATGCTAGATCATCAGAAGCGTTCTTCAAAATAGCGTCTAATACTGGTATATCACCTATTACTTTGCAGGATATAAGTTTAAATCTAGTAATCTCATCAGGACTTAAGCATGTATTATTATTAATAATAGACGTTTGCCAATCCTGTATCGTTTCAGAAGTTGTTAATGCTATGTGTTTTTTTGTCATGTCTTTCAATTATCTAATAAAATAATAATATATATTATCTGGGTCGACTATTTATGCCACAGATAAGGTTTAAATGCAACTTATAGGTTCCCATTATATTAACTTTAGGCTTGGGATATGGGAGCCTAAACCAGCCCTGAGAAGATAACAGAAAAAGGGGGGGGGCTGGAAGGGTTACGATCCAAGCACTTGTACCGATGAGGTGGCCGGGTTTGATGTGCTCAAACTAATAGGATGGCTAGTCCCAAACACGATTATTTATGGAGTGCGTCTAGCTCTCTTAGCGGCTGAACTATCTGATTCGTATGGTTTTAACTGTGCGCTGAGTCTGTCTATCTCTTCTCGAAGTACCTCATTGTTTCTTTTCTCAGTTAGTACCTGTTGTGATAGGTCGCCGATTTTTCCTAATTGAGATTTAATTAAAGGCTGCTGCTCAGGCGCAGGAGCTGGTTGTAAGGGTTGAGGCGGCTCTTTCAGGGTGACTTTTTCTAATGCTTGAATGATATTTAAGCAATGTTGTCTTTTTAACTTAGGAGCCCTGTTGATTTTTTTTGTTGCAAGTTGTAGTGGGGTCAGGCCAGGATTGTCTTGAGCGTATTAGCCTCTGCGTTTATAAGTGTTTCAAGGATATCGTTGTGGCCGAATTGAGCTGCTAGATGGAGTAGGGTCCAGCTATTTGGATAGGTTGTTGTTACAAGAGTCGGATAATCTATAATCTGTTTCGTAATCTGAGCTAGATCAGATGGTGTTAGTGTTTCTTTTCTCAAGTAGTCAAATACCCGATGTTTTATTGTCTCAAAAGAGTCGAGTATCTCAAGAATATCGATAATGTCGCTATAGGCAGCGATATTCTTTTCCATTAGTATGTCCCGTCCTCTGCATTAGTTTAGCTTTAGGGTAATAGTATAAACTAATAAAAAAATAAAATAATAAAATAATAAAATAATATAGACTGTGTAGGGAGGGTTTGTTTTTAAGGCGGTAGATGTCTGAATGGGGTGTTAATAAATAGATGTGGTTGGAAGGGCTTCAGAAGTGCGTCATAAACGATGGTTTATGAGACAGACTGCATGACAAAGAAAACTACGTTCTTTCCCCGGCATTTCGGAGTAGGGCTTTTATGGCGTTGTTATTTGTCAAATCCCGTGGGGTGCAGCCTTTAAATTCACCGTCAGTGACGGGAGCATCCACCTTGGCCCCGGCGTCTATGAGTGCTTTTACAGGTTCTGTAGCTCTGCTTAGTATCGCCCAATGCAGTGGGGTGCAGCCATTATTATCAGGAGCCTTCACATCGGCCCCGGCTTGTAGGAGTGCTTCTACAGTGGCTTCCTGTCCGTTTCTTGCTGCCCAATGCAGTGGGGTTTGGCCATGATCATTTTTAGACTCAAGAAGCGACTTCAATCGACCTGATTGTTGTGCAGCCTTTATGAGTGCTTCTACAGTGACTTTATCGCCATCTTCTGCCGCCAAATGTAATTGTGTGAAGCCTGTTGTATAATAACCTTTAGTGATTTCTGTATCTAACTCGGCCCCTTTGGCAACGAGTGCGTTTACAGGGTCTATACGTCTTTTTTCTGTCACCATATGCGGTGGGGTTATGGCCCTACTTGTGATGGGTTTATCCACATCTGTCTTGGCAACTTTGTTATTTCTTTCTGCTCTTGTGCTCGCACATGCGCTTAATACGAATGCACTTGCTGCTCCAAATATTACTATTCTCATACTTAATTCCACCTATACATGTATTGTTATTTAATAATGTCTTGATTTGCATGACTATCTAAAAAAATAATAACCTATATTATACAGCACGACTATTTATCGTAAATAAAATAGCTTAATTCCAAAATAATGGACGCAATGTTCATGCTAAGGAAAAGGATGCTGTTGCCCCGCTGTGCGGCGTAGTGGGGTTAAGACGGTATAACCTTTTTTAATACAAGGGCCTGTTTGTTAGTTAACGGGAATAGAAAGGCTTTTCAATTTACTTTGTAAGGTCGTTCGTTTAAGACCCAACGCAGAGGCCGTATTCCTGATATGGTAGTGATGGTCTTTAAGAGAGGTAGAGATAGCCTGTTTTTCGATAGCCCTGAGCGTTTCAGGAAGACTGAGCCCCAGTTGAGGGCAGCCTTGTGGCGGAGATGACAGGGCTTGGATATCATCCAGATCCAGAGCCACAATCGTTTGAAGTGTATTCTTCAGTTCTCGGAGATTCCAGGGCCAAGGGTGCTGTATCAGTTGGTGGTAGAGATGCG
>CAZIOF010000097.1:0-6864 GCA_964540745.1 uncultured Candidatus Marinamargulisbacteria bacterium | reverse complement strand
CCTAAAACAGTCCTGAGCAGCGTACAGAAAGTGTGTCATAAACGATGGTTTATGAGACAGGCTGTATAGAAAAGAACCCCTGTTAATGCCTGTGATAGCGTATAGAAAAGTCGGTTTTGAGATAATAATAAAAGAGGCCTAGAGTTCCCAAACCAAAACACATATTGAGTGTAGGGATGATGCGGAGATCGGATTTGTTAGGGTTTATATATTGGATGACGTTCATCCAGAACTTTGAAAGGGGTTGAAAAAGGAGGTGATGGGGATGGAATGCCCAATCACCATGGGTAATGTTGAAGAGGTACTTGATACTGTCGTGGGAGGCACTGGGAACTTGGCAGAGTGTTAGTGACTATAATAGGACAAGGATTCCCCAAAAAGAAGCTAATAAAAGGGTTTTCATTTAGAGTGATTTACTCACAATGTCTAAACATTGTATGCCTGATGTCCAGGGTAATTCGACTACTGAGTTGGGTTTTGTTTCGGTTAAAGGTGTGCCTGACATACTTTTAATGGAGTCGGTATTAATCGTTATCCAATCGTGGTTTTGAGACAAATAATCTAAGGTATCGCCCTTTTTGAAAGGGGCTTTGCTTTGGATAAAGATGCTTTTTTCTGGAAAAACGGCTTTTACAGGCCCAATATAGTGGCGCTTTTTTTGGTACCCGCCAAAGGAATACTGGATAGACTTAGAGAAGGGTCTCTTTTCTAGGCCGCCTGTGTTAAATCCTCGATTAGAGACATGGTCTAGTGTGTCATGGTGTGTGTGTGTGGTTTTGGTTAGGGTATTGTTGATGACTTGTCGATAATTGGAGACGGTGTTAGCGACGTAGAGATTGGATTTCATACGGCCCTCAATTTTAAAACTATCAATGCCTGCGTCAATGAGTTTGGGAATGAGTGTGATCGCATTTAAATCTTTGGCGTTCATAATGTGTGCGGTATAGTCGAGCTGATCTGGTGTCGAAATATCGAAGCTGTGCCGACAGGTTTGGATGCATCCGCCACGATTAGAGTCACGTCCAGCGGTATAGTTTGAGATGACGCATTTTCCAGAATAGGAGGCACACATGGCGCCGTGAACAAAGACTTCTAATTCGATGTCAACCTTGTCTTTGATTCGTTTACATTCGTCTATGGTGAGCTCTCGTGCAACGACAACGCGTTTAGCGCCCCGTTTTTTCCACATGCTTGCGGTGAGCCAATTGGTGACGCTGGCCTGTGTAGAGACATGGATAGGGATTGAACTGTATTGTTGGGCTAGGGTAAACACGCCCATATCAGAAATAATAAAGGCATGGGGTTTTAGGTTGCTACACGCCATAATATAGTCTTTGATAGGGCCTAAATCCTCTTGTTGGGCAAAGCCATTTAGGACAATGAAGACGCGTTTATTTAATTGATTTGCGAGATTAATGGCGGTTTCGGTGTCAGCAAGCGAAAAGTTATCGGCAAATTTTCGTAGACCAAATACAGTTCCGCCAATATAGACGGCATCTGCGCCAAAGGCGAAGGCTGTTCTTAGTTTTTCTAGATTCCCACCGGGCGCAACAATCTCACTCATTCTAGTCCTCGTGACCAACACTCTAACGCAATCCCTGTATCTAAGGCGTTCGTAAGTACTGTTTTGGCTTCTTTTTCGGGCATGATGTCAAAGCTTGTCAGAATATGCAAACCTAAATACAGAAGCGAATAATAGGCATGTCCTTTTTTGCCTTGGAGTGCACTTAGCCCAAGGGAGAGTGTTTCTTTCACGGTCAATTCAGGGTTCGGGTCTAACGCAAGTTCAGGAATGTCTACGTCAGACGGTCTAATAAAGGTTTCTTGAAGCGTTTCTTGAGTGCCTAATAGTGATCGTGATGGTCGGTCTAAATTGAGTTGAAGACTTCCTTCTACTCCCCTCATAAGAAGAAACTTATTGGCAATAGTTGTTAAAATAGGTGGCATGAGATCCTTATAAGCAGGGTGTGTGTATCCTGTGACGATGTAATGGTGAGTGGGATGTTTGAGGGGGCGACAGTACTTCTCTAGTGTGGCTAACATGGGCCGTTTGACCATCTCTGTTCTTAGTGTGACGAGTTGTTCCAAGCTTGGACAAAAGTGATGTTGGTCAATATATGTCCACCCCAGTGTGCTTAGTTCTTCAACACAGTCTAGGGGTGTTTGGAGAGGGTTCTTATGGGCTTCTAATAGAATTTTATGAGGGGTGATGCCGTGTTTGGGGGCGACAGATTTTATGCCGTGAAGGACACATGGTGCGCCTACGGATGCAAGTAGTGGTGCCAGAAAGGGGGTTAGGTTTGGTGTTCGGTTGAAGCCATCATAGGCGTTGCATAGGTCTATAATAAAGGGGCGTTCTTTTAGTGTCTGTTGTGTGGTGTGTTGGACTAAATAGTCTAAGCAAAGTTGGTTTTCGTTTAGAGTTTCACGTTTCAATCGTGCTGATTCTAAAAAGGCGGCCAGTAGGTACCCGGGTGTTTTGGGGTCGAAGGCCATGTTGAGCGCGTTTTTAAAGTCGTTTTCAGGACTAGTTTGTCCTGAAATTTGATGTTGGATGATTTCTTCAAATGGGGTTGTCGCCTTGTTTGGGAGTAGACAATGTAATTCTTTGGGGAGATGTTGGGGGTTTTGAATGGTTTGTTGGATCCATACTTTTTCATCATGATTGGGTTCTAACGACAATAGGGCTGTTAGAAGTGTGGCCTTTGTTATAAGAGAGGTGGAGTGGTTACAAAATAGGGTGTTTAACGAGTCAACTTCCTCTATGGTGAGCGTCTTGCTCATGGTCTTGCCAATCCCCTTTTTCTTGAGGAGTAAGACCAGTTGTTGGTGTGGGTCACTATTCATACATAGAATTATACGGGGTTTTAGTGGGAACACAATGGTATGTCTGTTTTTAAGAGTGTTAATGGTGTTTGTTTGTCATTAAACAGGTGCTAAAAAACTTTTTTCTGGTTTTGACCATTGAATTGTTATTCTTTATCGAATCATTAGTCATCAAAATATTAAATAATAATTTGAAATATATTATGATTATTTTCGATAATATAATTTATAAGGGCTGTATTTCTGCCCCTTAGTGTTGATAACTTAATAATGGTGTGACCTAAAGGAATTACTATAGTGTTGAGTTTTAAATATATAGCTAGCTCCTCTGAACTTAGATCAAGTGCTGTTTCTCTTGATGTAGTTGAGCCCCAAAAATGTGCTCGAATTGTTCGCTTTGGATTTAATAACCGGGATTGGGAGAAGGTTGAATTCGCGTATTTGTCTCATGGTGGACAGAGAGCAAAGGTTTGTTTTGTGGTAGGTACTCAGGAGCCATACAACGATGAAGATTACCGAACACTTGTTCTTAAATTTCCTAATCTTGCTATTAATGAAATGTTTTGTACGATTTTTGCGAATCATTTTAGTGATAGGCCTTTACCTGTTTCATTAATTAGGCCAGCGAGTGCTGAGGCACAGGAAATAGGTGCTGCACTGTGTCGTGTTCGGGACTCTGGTGAATCGGAATCGGTTTTCAAAAGTAGTTTTTTTAGTTCTGATTTAAGGCTACTTAAACGACCTTTTTTAGTGTTTGATCTTAATCCAGGCTATTCTCTAGCGGATTGTCATAATGTGAGGAGCGCTTTAATTCAGGCTAGAAAGGCTATCTTGTCACCAGACTTTCTTCGGGGGGTTTCACGAGGGGTTATTCTTGATTTTGCTATAGGAAATGGGGACCGATATTCTTTAGTTGAGGAAAAGAACCCTGGAAATCTGATGATTTCTTCACCTGGGTGTGTGACGTTTATTGATCAGGCGTCATCGTTGGCTTTACTCAACTTTCCTTGTCATAGGCAAAAGTTTACCCGGTTAATGACGGCTCTGAGTGCTCATACATTCCCTTTAGGATCACAATGGCAGTGTGAACCTCTGTTAGAGGTTCTATGTAATATTGGAGGGTTGATTCCTTCAAAACTTTATACTGACTTTCTTCCGACTCACAAGAATAGATTTGCTTCTGGTGAGAATTTTCATTTATTACAAGCTGTGATTGAAGGTCTTGTACAAGGATTGTCGATATTAGCGGAAATACGATTAGAGGATATTGTTACTCATTTGCCTCGTATAGACTTATCTGCTGAAGGGGTTAATTGTGATGCGATTCAAACTTATATTGAACAGGCTAAAACCTTTAACCCTCAAGCATGTGATTTTTCAAAAGTAGATTATTTGAAATTAAATGAGTATTTATTGAAATATCTTTATTAAGATAGCTTTACAAAGGAAAGGAGTCAATTTATTATGTTGCATGTGCGAAAGGATTTAAATCGATGTCGATAGGGAACAGCCGTGTACAAAAGGAGATCGACGGAGAGGGAAAAAAAAACGTGAAAAAACGTATAAGTGTAACAGCAGATAGAGTTAGCAGTAGGCGTGTCGAGACCCCTTCTCCCGCTGGCAGAGCTCATTTGGAATTTACCTCTTTAAACTCACATGACGCTAATGCTTTTCGTACAAAACGAGCAAAACATCAATATCGTCAACGCACGGGGTCTAATGTGGGGTATGAGCCGGGTAACCAAGAATAACGACTGTCTTAGTATGAGGTTGATTACCCTCTTAGTGTGATATAGGTAATATACCCACCATACATGACGAGTAATGATAAACCCTCTACACGTGAAATCTTGTTTTCTTTTCCAGCATTAATAAAGCCCATGAGTAAGAGTGAAAGGGCAATAATAAGCCCGCATTCTAACCAAAGCATGGGGTTGAATGTGATAGGCCTAATCAGACTAGAAATACTGAGAATGAGTAGGATGTTAAAGATATTGGAGCCAATCACATTTCCTACGGCCATGGCAGGTGTCTTTTTGATAGCGGCAATGCAACTTGCAACAAGTTCGGGTAACGATGTTCCTAATGCAACCGCAAATAATGAAATAAAGGCTTCTGAGATACCTATATGATGTGCCAGGTAAATGGCGGCGTTTACAACCCACTTTCCCCCTAAACTTAAGAGGATGATCCCGCCGATACAAATGAGACTGGCTTTTAGCCGATTTGTTTCTGTGCCCTCTGTAGGGTCATCACTTTCTTTTTTGGAGAGTAGGTAATTTCGGTAGAGAAAGTAACCAAACCCTACAAGGAGTAAGAGCCCTTCCAAACGATTTAGTTGGAGGTTTTGATCATAGGGGTTATTGACGAAAACCATCATGAGGATGAGGGCTAAAATACTATACATAATATTCTTAGTGATATGTTTTTGTTTAATGGTTATCGGATACAGGGCTGAAGAGAGTCCTAGTATTAATAATATATTGGCAATGTTACTGCCCAAGATGTTGCCAAAAATGATATCTGATTTTCCTTTTAGACTTGCGATACTATTAACTACGAGTTCTGGAGCAGAGGTGCCGAAAGCGACGATCGTAAGGCCAACAATAAATTCTGGAATATGAAAGGATTTTGAAATGTGGATGGCGCCCTCCACAAGGTAATCGCCGCCTTTCCAAAGACAGACAAATCCGGCGAGTAGTAAGAGTGTATAGAAAAGCATAGGGCTTAGTATATCAGGTCGTTTGTAGGTGGGGAAGCGGGGTCTGTGAGTGGGTGACTAACGGTGTTTAAGGGCCGAAAAATATTGGTAATACCAACACATGATACCCCCGTTATAGAGTTTTCTGTTTTTTGTTGATTTTTTTCCAAAGACACGATCAAAGGCCTCATGGGAGGTTAAAATATAATAGGACCATAGTGGGAATTGCTCTCTGAATATGTGGCCCATTTGTTCATAGAGCTGGTCGATTTCTAGATCTGGGCCTGTTTCTAGTCGTTCGCCGTAAGGGGGGTTGGCGATAATTTTGCCCTGTTCAAATCGCGATGAAATCTCTGTAAGCTCACGCTTTTGTACAAAAATATTGGTTAATCCTGCCAGTTCAATATTCTTGTTGGCGATGGATAAGGCTTTGGGGTTATTATCAGACCCATAGATTCTATAATCGGATTCTTTTTTAATGCAATCGGTTGCTTCCCTCCGAGCAGTTGCCCAAACATCTGGGCTCATTCGGTGCCATTTTTCGCTATTAAACGACCGATTTAGGCCAGGGGCCATGTTTCGTGCGATTAATCCGGCCTCTATAAGAATGGTACCTGTTCCACAAAATGGGTCCATTAAGACATCTTGGTCTGGTCGCCACCGACTTAATAGGACTAAGCCTGCTGCTAAAGTCTCCCTGAGAGGCGCCCTACTCATATGTGCGCGGTAACCACGTTTATTGAGACCGTCGCCTGTTGTGTCAATGCTCAGTGTGACAATATCAGATTCGATTTGGACACGAATGGGGTATGAGGCCCCTGTTTCAGGGAGTGTATTGCTTTTATAAGTGGTTTGTAAGTGTGTCACGATGGCTTTTTTGACGATGGATTGACAGTCAGACTTGCTAAATAATGCTGATTTTCGTGACGATACCTGTGTCACTGGGAACTGATCGTTTTGGCCGATCCATTCTGACCAATTGACCCCACGGGTCTGGTCAAAGAGTTCATCAAACGTAGTGGCTTTAAATGAGGCTATTTTGAGGTAGACTCGTCCAGCTGTTCGTAGCCATAAATTGGCGCGACAAATAGCCTGATCATCGCCTTTAAACGCTACTTTTGTATTGAAGATCTCGGTGTCATAGCCTAAGGCTTGTATTTCTTTGGCTAATACAGATTCTAAACCCATGATAGTTGTGGCGATTAATGTATGTGTCATAGGCGATATATTATGGCATAACATGGCCTCAACTAGAAGGGCGCAATTGCTAAATGGCCAACCTGAACAATTTTCTCCCAACTCGACTAACGCTGCAAGTCAACGTAGACAGAGAAATT
>CAZIOF010000096.1:0-3924 GCA_964540745.1 uncultured Candidatus Marinamargulisbacteria bacterium | reverse complement strand
GGGATTAGTCAAAAAGGATTATGGGCCTTATGTCGCCATCCCAAATATTTTTTTGAAATTAGTTTCTGGTTTGGTATAGGTCTGGGAATGTTATTTTATCAAGGATGGCAGTTAGCATTGATAGGTCCTATAACAATTTTGGTGGTGATGCGATATGTCACGGGCCCCTATACAGAGCGTTTATCGGTTGAGAAGTATGGTCAAGCATATAGTGACTATCAAGCAAGGGTTTCTATGATAGTCCCCTCAATAAGTGTATTTTTGAGGAGGTCATCATGAGTCTCCAAGAGCTCATCTTACGTAACGTCCCCTTGCCAGATAGCCTATATCGTTTTGGGATAAAAAAAGAACTTAAGGATCGGTTAAAACGTGAGTCTTATAACTATGAGAATAAGACAATAGAGGATTATGTCCGTTTTCTAAGTAGTGAGCCGATTGCTGTTAACATGGAAGATGCAAATGAACAGCATTATGAAGTGCCAGTTACATTCTTTGATAAGGTTATGGGAGGGCATAAGAAATATAGTTGTTGTCTATTTGAAACGGGAAAAGAGACGCTTGATGAAGCGGAAGAAGCGATGCTGGAGTTAACATGTAAGCGAGCTAATCTATCCGATCATCAGGATATATTAGAACTGGGTTGTGGTTGGGGATCATTAACATTATTTATGGCCAAAAAATATCCTCATTCCCGGATTACAGCTGTATCAAATTCCCATTCTCAGCGAGACTTTATTGAGACACAGCTTAACGTTTTGGGTCTTCATAATGTTGTGGTCATCACTGAAAATGTGGCAGCATTACAACTCTCACAGAGGTATGATCGAATTGTTAGTGTTGAGATGATGGAGCATATTCGGAACTATAACAACATGTTTGAGAAACTTTCAGATTGGTTGAATCCAAGTGGAGAGGTTTTTATTCATGTCTTTGCACATAAAGATAAGCCGTATATTTTTGATGATAAAGAGACGAAATCTTGGATGGCAAACCATATCTTTTCAGGAGGGCAAATGCCATCCAAGGCATTGTTTAGTCATTTTAATAAGGCCTTACACCTAAAAAAAATATGGGTTGTATCAGGGATGCATTATGCCCAAACATGTATGAAATGGTTAGACAATATGGACCGATCAAAGGCGTTAATTATGCCTATTTTTGAAGCGACTTATAGAAGAGAAGCTGCCACATTTTGGATATATTGGCGGTTATTTTTTATGGCCTGTGAAGAATTGTTTGCTTATAACAAAGGTGAGGAGTGGCAAGTGTATCATTATCGATTTCAGAAAGTATGAGTCACTTTAGAACCGGGAAAACCTTAAACGTTATCGTTTTTAATATAAATTGGTTTTTTACAGCCTATACAGTAGTACAAGGGTGGTCCTATATAGCGGTAGGGCTCATACTTTTAACCACATTGGGTCATGTTATTCTCTCTAGGGAGAAAATCATTGATAGTGTGTTATATGCTGTTGCGCCTATGATAGGGTTTTGTTTAGACACCTTTTTAGTAAAAACTGGGGTGTTGCTCACCTACGAAGAGGGGCCATTTGGTAAGTTAAGTCCTTTATTTATGGCGGCTTTATGGATAAATTTCGCCACGACATTACCTCATAGCTTAAATTGGATAGCCGGGCGATACAGATGGGGAGCTATTTTAGGGGGAGTGGGAGGACCTTTAGCCTATTATGGTGGTGTTAAAATAGGCGCAATAAGTTTAGAAATCCCCTATAGGACATCACTTGTTTGGGTCGGTGTAGAGTGGGCCTTTGCGTTACCGTTACTACTATGGCTTTATGCTATGCTGAAGAGGTGGTTTTCTAAAACATGATACGTTTATATATCACAGGTTTAATAGTGTTTCTTATAGGAGCACATTCATCGCAAGCATTAGTACATTATATAGGGCAGGCATATGATGCGGATTCAGGTGACTTTTTATACACAGATAGTTATAAAGAATCTTGGAGTAAGGAAGGGGTGCTAGTGGCCGATGTTACCTATAGCGATCCGTCTGGTAACCTTATCGCAACAAAACATATTCGCTATACGGCAAATAAAGCTTATCCTGAATTTCAATTGAAGAACTATGTTGATAATAGTGAAGAAGGTGCGCTGGTAGACAAAAAGACGGCAACTATTTATAGAAAGAAGAAGACGGATAAAACAGCATATACAGAAGTGCTAAACGAGTCATCTGTAATAGATGCAGGGTTTCACTACTTTATTCTCCAACATTGGGGTGACCTTGAGATAGGGATGCATATAGATGCTGAGTTTTTGTTGCCCAAGCACGGGAGGATGACCTTCATCATTTCAGAATACTTACGTGAAGGTTGGAAAGATAGCGAAACGGTTGTGTATAAAGCGGAATTGCAAAACTTTTTTTTTCGATTGTTAATACCACCAATTTTTGTTCGGTATGATTTGAAAACCAAGCAACTGCTACAGTTTAAAGGGATTACCAATTTAGAGCTAGGCGACAACAAACGTCACTATATTGTGATGGATATCCATCACAAATAATGGCGTGAATACAGGGTAAATCAACTTAACGTGTTTTAGGAGCAGCCTCTTTTTTGTCACTATATACAAACGTATTAGGGTCTTTTGGTGAATTTGCTTGCCCATGATGATCTAAAACAGGTGTTTGTTTGGTCGAATTCACACATAATAAAAACGATCGCTCTGTTTCTGGATTTGGCCAGATAAGTGATACGATAGCACCCATGCCCATTGCCATTGCCATACTAGGTGGAAGTGTAGATAGTTCTTTGAAATAGGGTCCTAAAATCGGAATCTTTATAGCAAAGAATTGAAAGAAAGGTACGGCTAATCCGCCAGTGACCATGGATGCAATTGCACCTTTTTCGGTAAATTTCGACCAAAAAAGTGACAGTATTATACTGGGGCAAAAGGTTGCGGCAATACCGGACCATCCAAAGATAACAAACCAGAAAATAGTACGAGTGGGTGATAACCAGGCGACACAAAGAGAGATGCCCAATGCGACTAAGGCCATGGCTATGGTGACGTTTCGTGATAATGTAGTAAGTGGTTTTGTATTGTTTGGATAACGTATTTGTTGGTGAATATCTCGGGTATAGGCGCTTGATGCGACCACAAGAAGTGAATCTATAGTAGACATGATAGCGGCTAGTACGGCAGCAACATAGAGGCCAACTAATAATGGGGGGAAAATAGTTTCCACTAAGAGTGGGAGCACATTTTGAGCACCATTCCCTAATAGACCTGTAACAGACTCGTCGGGTTTGGTGAGTAGCGCACGCCCAAGAATGCCGGCTAATACCGCCGCACTATCGGTTAGAATTGTAAATGCGATGGCCACATAGGTTCCCTTAGTGATTTCTTGGTTATCTTTGACCGAAATGAATCGGACAAAAATTTGGGGAGATCCTAAAAAGCCAATCCCAATTGTTAAGAATCCAATAATGCTGAAGATATTCATCAACGTGAAGCCGTCTGCACCCATTATCTGTATTAAACTAGGATCGATAGCACTCAAATGATCCCATAATGAGAGATCAAATTGTGTTTGATAGACAGCATAGGCGACGATAGGAAGTGCGACTAAACCGACTAACATCATGAAGCCTTGAAACAAATCAGACCAAGCAACAGCTACAAATCCGCCAAACGATATATACGTTATCACGATGCCAAAGCCCACTAATGCGCCTAAAAAATAGTTCCAGCCAAAGAAGGTTTCGAATGCGGCGCCTGTTGCATCGATTTGGGCACTCACATAGATTGTGATAAAGATCATTAAGATAAGAGCTGCAGTAAGCCTCAAGGTATGAGTTTTACTCTTAAATCGACTGGCTAAGTAGTCAGGAATTGTGATGGATTCAAACTTGTCGGTTAACGCCTTGAACTTTTTTGCCATAAATAGCCAGCAAATAG
>CAZIOF010000095.1:0-6652 GCA_964540745.1 uncultured Candidatus Marinamargulisbacteria bacterium | reverse complement strand
GCTAACTGTGATGCCGTAATACCAATAAGACCTGCGTGCCATGTCCGATTAGCCATAACAATTGCAGAAACATCTTTCTCCGCTTCTAAGGACTTAACAGACTGTTGAAAGATGTCCTTACCCATTTGTTTACGTGTATCATTTAATCGCTTTAATACGGTGGCAAGGTTAAAAGACACTGTCTCATAATCTGTTAATAATAATTTAATCCCTTTCATAGCCGTATCAAGACGTCCAGCCGAATTAAGCATAGGTGCAATCACAAAACCAATATCTCGACTATTTATTTCCGATTTATTGAGACCTGCAACCGACATTAATGCCTTTAATCCTATTCGCTGACGTTTTGCTAAAACTAACAACCCTTTAATTACAATGTAGCGATTCTGACCAACAAGACTCACAATATCAGCCACCGTCCCTAGTGCCGCCAAATCAAGATAATCTTCTACACCAAAATCAAGCTTCTGATCCATCACATACGCTTGAAGAAACATATAAACTAAGCCGGCTGTACAAAGATCATAACAAGGGTGTTCTGGCGCTAATAATTTTGGGTTCAAAATAGCATCGGCCTTTGGAGCAGGGTCAGGAACAGTATGATGATCCAATATAAGGACATCTACGTTAGTTTCACTCTTTAACAAGCCTATTTCTTCAACATTCGTGATACCACAATCTAACGTAATCAACAATCCTGGAGGTTGTTTAATCAACGCCTCAATAAAGGATAAACTAAGACCATAACCATCGCTAAAACGGTGAGGAATGTAATAACTTACCTGTCCTCCTAATCGTCTCAAAAAAGAAACCATCATTGATGTAGAAGTCATCCCATCCACATCGTAATCACCATAAACAACAATAGTCTTTTTATCACTTATAGCCGCGCATATAATAGCAATGGCCTTTTGTAAATCTGAAAACGGTATATGCTTAACCGTTAAAGGCGACAAAAACGATTGGGCTTCTTCCAATGAAGAAATACCGCGATTAAGTAATAATTGTGAAATAAGGGGATCTATATTTAAACAACGTGCTAATTTGTGACTAACCTCTGGCTGTTGATAAGCCAACTGCCATTTTTTAGGCTCACTCATTTACACGAATTAAAAATAACTCTTGACCATATTCAACAGGCTCTCCACTTTTCACACAAACCTTTTCGACAACACCTGAAATTTCTGATTCTATTTCATTAAATAATTTCATGGCTTCTATAATACAAACCACTTGCCCCTTCTCGAGAGTCGCTCCTTTTGAAACAAAGGGATCGGCATCAGGGTTAGCTGCCGCATAAAAAGTACCAACCATTTGTGCTTTAATAGCAACCAAGGAATCATCTGACTTAGACGAAGGGACGGCCGGCTCTTCTGCTGGAACAGGCGCACCTTGAGGAACAATGGCTTGAGGGATAACACCCACAGGAATCTCTGTCGATACGGTTTGGGCCACAGCATGGCCATTTAATTCCTTCTTAATGTCAATTTTAACACCTTCAGATTCAATGCTAAAATGAGATACTTTAGACTCAGCAACAATGGCAATCAAACGTTTAATTTCTCTTAAGTTCATATTATTCATCTCCAAAAAAATTATACATAATTAAGTATTCATTAAGGTCACAGCACAACAATTCAATTGTAGGCCTATAATCTTAATGATCATAGCAAGAACATCACGTGAAATAAATACCTTTCATCAAAACAGGACTGTTATAAAATGACCACTTTAGAAAACATTCAAAGATATACAACTTCAAAAAATGTCTTTGTAACTATATATTATTCCAGAAACAAAAATAAATAAACTTCCACAACCCTCCTAAAGAGGGGTATAATAATGAACTATCAGAATGACCAAACAACATAGCAGAATAATAATACTAGGATTATTAGTTGGAACCTTCTTTTTATGGGCTTGTTCAAAACAAGAAGAAGCGAAAAGCGATATCGTAAAAAAATCACCACAAATTAATGGTCTTGTTACGGCTAAAAATAATACCCCCTTACCTGACATCGCCGTATCCCTTTACACACCTAACAGCATTAAAAGCCACTTATCCTTACAAACAAATACAGCCGGTAAATTTACATTCGATAAGCCCCCCTACAACACTTACAGGCTCTGGGCAAAACAAGATTCAACTATTATTTCAATGGTTCAAAACATCACATATTCAGCCCAAAATAACCTTATTGAATTAGGGATTATTGAACAATCTGACTTATTTGACGTAGACGGAGTTGTCACCCTCTCCACAACAAATAGTCACAGCAACTTCGATGCAGGCCTTTTCAATTCAGATATATCTGTCCGTATCCTTGAGTCGGATATCATAACAACAACAGGGGAAACAGGTACCTACAACCTAGAACTACCCAAAGGAAGTTACACTGTTTCAATCCATAAGCCTGGTTATAAAGAACTTCAACTATCATTAACACTAGGACTAAGTACAAGCAACCAAACACTAAAACCAAGTTCCTTAGAAATGGAAGAATCGCTGGGTATATTAATTGGAAATAGTCAATTAGAAGGCCACTCCGATCATTCAGGAACACTTGTTACATTAACTGAATTGGGCATCACCACAAACACAGATACAAAAGGAGACTTCCAATTCCAAGTTCCCATCGGTTATTATTCATCCTTAACCTATGCACGAGACAATTATGCCCCAACAACAAATAGTGAAACGCTGCTTGTTTCAGACACAACCCAAGGCGTAGCCTCAACCATCATACTAAAAGGTATCTCCAATACACTTTCAGGAAAAGTAACATTACAGAATTTAACTAACTTTGAAAATATAAACGTTCAATTAGTAGGCACAACTATTACAACAACCACAAATGCCAATGGCAACTATACCTTTGAAGACCTCCCTTTAGAGACCTATACGCTCCAATTCTCATTCCCTGACTGTAAGACTATCACCACATCAACCACCATCATTCCAGGACCGCCTATTACAGTACCTGATCAACTCTTAATACCACTGGGGGCCCTCTCCGGAATAGTCTCCCTACAATTAAGAACAGACTTTAGTGATATTTTAATAGGACTTGATGGGACATCGATTACAACAGAAACGAATTCAAATGGAAGCTACTTGATCGATAATATTCCTATTGGATTGTATAACATCGCCTTCATTAAGGAAGGTTACACGCCATCCACAAAATCCAATGTATCCATCGAAAAAGGAAAAACCACAGTCATTCCAACCTTCACAATTTTAGATGGAACCCCACCCATCTCTACACACAATGCAGATAATATCTGGCATAATAAAGATATTATCATTAGTCTAAATGCGTCAGATAAGGGTACCGGTCTAGACACTATATTCTATAGGCGCAACAACGGCCCAACAAAAGACGTAAAGATTGATGGCCCTCCTATTTTTACTGAAGAACAAAGCAACAACCTGTTACTATGGAGTACTGATAAGGCTGGAAATATGGAAGCACCTAAAACTATTACTGGTATCAATCTTGATAAAACCGTTAATATTTTCAGTGTAGAAGAAAATACCAACGGCAACATGAAAAAACTAGGTGATTCAGCCCATTTTAAAGTGGATACAAACGAAACATCCGGCGTTTGCACGCTTCTATTTGGAAGTATTGAACGTCTACTCTATGACAACGGCGATTACGGAGATTCAATCGCCAACGACGGTATCTATGAACGAGAAATGCTTGTCACCGATCTAACAAATATCAAAGTAAATGAATTCACAGCTACCTTTGTCGATAAAGCGACCAATGTAGCAACATCAACTAAGGTTGGTTTAATTTACTTAGACGGAATCAAACCTGAAGTACCAAACAATATAGTCATCACCCCCCACACCCATCAGGCTCAGATTGATTGGAGTGATAACCCCGAAGACGATATTGCTGGTTATAATATCTATCGGTCGTTATCTGAGACAGGGAGTTACCAGAAATTAAACAATGACCTGCTCACTACAAGTGCCTATCTAGACACTGAGCTAACCAACGCTATTTTCTATTATTATAAAATTCAAGCTATTGATGACGCTGGAAACGAAGGTGACTTATCTTCCGCACATAAAACGTTTCCGGCCTACTATGTCCGAGGTACATTTAATTCAGAAAACTGGTCCCCTATAGATAATCCATTTATACTAACAGATACCGCCACCCTAAACACTGGCCAAACACTAACCATTGAACCTGGGGTTGATATCTGGGGCAAGCCCCAAGAGTCATTAACCATTAAAGGCATTATCAAAGCGATTGGAACAACAAGCACCCCCATCACATGGTCATACCCAAAAGATAAGCTAGTGCCCTGGGATACACCCGAAGTCGAATCCTGGAACGGAATTATATTTAATACGGCTGTCATAGATAGCAGTGTTAGCCTAAATGTAACCGGCCCAAAACTTGAATACTGCACCATTAATGACGCAACAAATGGCGTCTCTATCCATACGGGAAGTGCCGGTATCTACAACTGTCTCATTGAAAAGAATGAGAACGGGATATATCTCCTCAATTCAAATAGATCGTATATCCACAAAAACACCATTTCTAATAACACCACCAACGGCATTCTAATAGATGCAACAACGACATCTGAACAGAACACAATCATAGACAATACACTCATATTAAATACCGAATCGGGGATTGCCATAGGCACTAGCAATAGTGGCAATATCGGTGAAAGTTACATTTATTCAAATACCATAACAAATACAAAAGTGGGTATCATATTAGGCCTGGAAACAGGCACCCATATTTCCAATTTAAAAATAAAGTACAACCTTATAGAAGATACTTTGAATGCCGCCATAACAACAACCCAGTCAGATAACCAAATCAGTTACAATACATTCAAAAAAGCGCCCATAGGGATCCGTCTTAAAAAAGCCGCTAGTAACACCATATCAAATAATTTATTCCAAGAATTCACAGAATGGGCAATAGACTTAGAAGAATCAAAGTCAAATACCATCGAACATAACGACCTAAAAAACAACACAAATGGAATAAGACTTGGTTCCAGTTCACTAAAAAACAGTACTAATAACTCAGTTAAAGAAAATAATATTCACGGACAATCAAAATTGGTCCTATTAATCAACTCATCACCACAAACTGCTATCGTTCTAAATAATTTTTATGATAATCTATTACAGATACGAACAGATATTGAACCTATTGTAGAAAATGGGACAGCCTCAAACTTAAAAGTAGAACAAAACTATTGGGGTGAAAGAAACCCATCAAAAATCAAACTGCTCATTAAAGATAAATCCGATGACAGTAATCTTGGAGAAGTCGATTTTCAACCCTTTGAAAATGAAAAACTAACCGGTAGCGGCATTTTACCTGAATAGCCCCCCCTCCCAAAGGAGAAACCCATCAATACACCCCCTATATCAACTAAGATAGCCCTGGATTTAAACAAAACCATTGATACGATTCCAGGCGACAAATCCCTCTCACACAGAGCCATTATTATTGGAGCCCAAACAACGAACAGAAGTACATTCAAAAATTTTCTATTTTCTGAAGACTGTCTCAATACAGTATCTATATTCCAATCACTAGGCACCCCCATAACCATAGATAGAAAGAAAAAAGAAGTGATTATCCAAGGAGTAGGTAAAACTGGGTTTAAACAACCTAAACATTGTCTCGATGCAGGAAACTCAGGCACAGGGATACGTCTCATCACAGGATTTCTTGCTGGTCAACCATTTACCTCATGCATTACAGGTGACGCATCCATACAACAACGCCCCATGAAACGGATACTGACCCCTCTAAAGCAAATGGGTGCCTCCATTACTGGCAATACATCCGAAAAAAAACAAGAGATTTATCCACCTCTAACGATAGCACCCTCTAAAGAAATCATTCCATTGAACTATACCCTTCCAGTTGCCAGTGCCCAAGTAAAGTCTGCTCTCTTATTATGTAGCCTCTACTCTGAAAAACGAAGTACTATCATAGAACCAGAAAAATGCCGCGACCATACAGAGAGACTATTATCGTTTTATGGTGCAGACATTCAGGTCAACGGAAGAGAAATTACCTGTTCAGGAAAAAACAGATTAATAAACCCCTCTTCAGCCCCCCTAGTAATCCCCTCTGATGTCTCTTCAGCCGCTTTTTTTATCGTCCTGGGTCTTATCAATCAACAATCATCATTACGTTTAAAAAATATAGGCCTCAACCCAACAAGAGCACAGGTCATTGACGTTTTAAAAGACATGGGTGCCAAAATCAGTATTCAACAAGATAAATCCTCGACCATAGAACCTTATGGCGACTTACTTGTTGAAACTTCAGAACTTTCCAATATCACGTTAGAAGGCGACATCATTCCCTTTATCATAGACGAAATCCCAATACTGGCAATCGCAGCTCTTTTTGCAAAAGGTACACTTACTGTTAAAAATGCGGAAGAGTTACGTGTAAAAGAATCAGACCGAATAGAAACAATTGCAACTATGGTAAAACAGTTTGGTGGATCCATTACCACAACAAAAGATGGGTTCAGCCTAACAGGCCCTATTACAACAACAAAAGCGACTATTCAAACAAAAGGTGATCATCGAATTGCCATGGCAGCCATTATTGGGGCTATAAGTTCAGGCGTAAGA
>CAZIOF010000094.1:0-6430 GCA_964540745.1 uncultured Candidatus Marinamargulisbacteria bacterium | reverse complement strand
GCCACTTATTAACCCTCTAATGAATTTGGCATCGGCCTCTTGGTCCCATAGCTTGGTATTGCCGCAACCCTATCCACGTCAGGTATTGACCCCATGAGCATTATCCAACGATTATCGTCCCCTGTTGTTGCGCTGAGCCTTGGCCTGTTTCGGATCCTATTCGGCATACTTCTATGCCTTCATTTCTTTAATATGTTCTATTTTGATGACATTTATGCCACTTATCTGTCATCATCGTTCCTCGTACCCTACCCTGGACTCGATATGATTGTCCTTCCCTCTGGTATTGGACTCTACCTCTTATTTCTAGGGCTTTTTCTCGCTAGTATTCTCTTCACCATCGGCTATTGGTTTAGACCGGCCAGTTGGCTATTGTTTTTAGGATATACCTACCTCTTCTTGGGTCACTTTCTAATATACCATGATCATCGCTATCTTATTCTCCTATTACTTGGATTTTCTTGTGTCACAGCACCCCATGCCGCACTCTCTATCCACGCCTCTAAACAGAATACATCATGTACCATCCCCTTTTGGATGCTACTTCTCTTCCGGTTCCAATTTTTGGTCATGTATCTACATACCGGTCACGCAAAACTCTTTCATCGCGATTGGCGTCTCGGTCTTCCTATCAAAGAACCTATCGCTAAGCTCGCCCAATCACCTCTGTTAGGCGATATCTTTTCCTTGCCACTTATGCCCTCGTTTATAGCTTATATAAGCCTTCTGTTTGATTTATCAATAGGACTACTTTTGTGTCTCAATAAAACGCGTTCTTGGGCTATTTTGGCTGTTATTTTCTATTCTCTTATTAACATAGCCCTTATCATCTCTGGGACCCTAAACACTCGTCTTGGCATCTTCCCTTATCTAGGAATCGCCTCATGCCTTTTATTTATGGATCCTAAAACGCCAACCAAGTGGTTCTCTTGGATATCCGGTCACTTAAAAAAACACCTCAAACATTCGGAAGGGGCCTATCCTACACACTTTAGACCACTAAAACCAGCGGCTATTCTTCTGGTTGTCCTCTTTTTTGGGCTCCAACTTGTCATGCCCTTTAGACATCACCTCTATCACGGTCATGTCTCCCAAAATGAGCATGGGGCATTGTTCTCTTGGCTCGATTTCTTTATCCATAAATATAGTGAAATCACAGTCTCTTATGTAGATCGTAAAGACCCCAGTACCCCCATCAAAACCCTAGATCTCGGTAAGGACCTCTCACCATTCCAATACCATATTGCCGATAGTCCGTTCTTTATCTGGTCTTATATTAAGTCTAAAGAAGCTGAATATGCACAACAAGGACGGAATGGGCTTGCCTTTTTTTGTAATTCGGAGCAAAGCCTGAATGGCAGAGATCTCATCTATAATATCAATTCTTTTGCCATTATTAATAAACAATTATGGAAGCCACTAACCCGCCAGTCTTGGATATTACCTTACTAACAATTCTGTTCTAACACCATATACATACTATCTCGCTACATGTTTTTATCTATCAATGCTACACTGTATCTCATCTAAAAAGGAGTTTATTATCTATGAAATCATTGCGTTCTATTCTATTTTGGTCATTATTAGCCGTTGGATTTAGTCTTCTTTTGTTGAGTAAATTTTCAACAGACCCTACACCTAAAGTCTCTTTAACGCAATTTATTACCAATTATGCAAAATTTCTTTACAAAGACTATCCTAGAGGCGCCATTACAGGTATTGTACAATTTAAAAATAGTGCTAAACACGATAATATTACCATTTCTCTTCTTGGGAGTCCTTACAAAACCACAACCAAAATAGATGGTCGTTATGAGTTCAAGAATGTCCCTATTGGTGACTACATTGTCACGACCGATTACCCTGGATATACCTCTTTTTCTATTCAAATTACTGTTCCTGAAAATAAAACATGCTCGGTTATCACTCTCATTATTAATCGACAATCTTAATATGTTTGACCTAGGAATATTGACACTTCCTTTTTTTTCTGTTTAAATCAACCGCTGAAGGACCCTTTTTCTTCTTTTACTGAAAAACAGGACACATAAAAAAGTTTTGATATGATCTAGTACGCTATTTAGCTGATCAACATGATTTTTTCATTGGTCCATATCTTCAAAAAGAAAAAATACTACTTCTCGTGGGTTAGTCGCGTTATAGAGTGAAATAATAAGAGTATATAACTATGTGCTCTTATTAGGTCATTTTAAGTCTTCACACAACTATCCTCACACAAACCTTATTTTCAATAAATGCCTTGCTCAAGATCCTCTTCTCATTTTATGGGGGGCCTATCGGCCTCCTCTTGCCTATTATTTAAACTATATAAGGGGTTCTCTTTCTAATCAAATTTATCATGATAATGTCCATATACCCCACTTCAACTAGAGTTTAGTATCATTCTAAATACCTCCCCCAAGGCCATAGGATTTCTCGATAATCCCACTTTCTTTAATTTAAATAACACTGACAATTGTTTCTCTGCTTTTTAATTATAAATATTAATAACATAGAAAAACTTCTTTTATATATTTAAAAATCATGATTTCATATAACCAACGACGACGTCTACCCATTATTAGTCATATGAACCACACTATATTAAGACGAGGAGAAAGGGACATTACGTTATGACTATATCAGTGTCTGTTCAAAAAAAGATCATTTCACAAAAATCAAAAAATAGATCTGTTCGTTTTCAACTTCCAGAATCTGAACCACTCCAACAAGTTGCCCTAGAGAAGCTATATTCCGCCTACCCTCATAGACTAGAATTACTCAAAAACTGTGAAGAAGATTACTTAAAGAATGTTCAATCTGCTCACCCTAATCGGATAGAACAGCTCTGTCGTGAATATCGTATCCCTGTCCTTATCCGTCTTATTCAACCAGAGCGTCAGTTAGGACGCTTTGATTCTAAAGACGATCCTGGGTCTAAACTCCTATGGCTAGAAAATGAATTCGATATGTATGATTCCTACCGATCAGATAAAGCTGCAAAATTACGTCCTGCAAGCTTGCATCTTCCAGGACAATCTCAGCGTTTTAGAGCCAATTCAGGGGGAAGTCATTTCGGTTGTTCTGGCGTAATACTGAGCCCTAACGTTAAAGTACTTGCGGCTAGCCTCCATAATTTAGGTAGTGATCGATTAGCTGTTCAGAATCCTGGCTCTGGCAGGCCACCAGATCCACAGCTAATGCAACGTGCGGCATCCATGTCCTACCAGGAAGTACAGAAAAAACAACAATTATCATCAGAACCTGACGCCACTGTTTATAGCCTTGAAGCGGAACTAAAGGCCTATAACCTTGTAGAACGCGAACATTTAGTAACAGCATCGTGTTGGAAAATGTGTCTTGTCTTCTTTGAACGACACCGTAATAAATTCGGGATTCCAAAAGATAGGTTCTATTTGGATAAAGATCGTCTTCAAGAAGCCCTAACACAATTTCTTAACTTTTCTGATGAGCAACATATTCCTGCAGATACTGCTCAATATTGGGTCACTAAGATTAATAATGAAATAGAGTCCCATTTCAAACCAAATGCTGAAAAAGAAGAAGAAAAGATAGCTCTAGAGGTAGCAGAGATAAAAAAAGCATATAAAAACATAGGATTAGATTGCGATGTTATAGACCAAAACCTAGCTAAAATCATCGAGGGCAGGGACGTACCTAAAGATTCCTTTAACTTTTTTCCCGTTCTAGAAAGATATATCTCCCAAGATAAAAGTCGCCAAACGCCATGTACGGAAGTCCCCACCTACCCTGATTTTCAACGTGTTCGTTCCTACAACAAAAAACGCTATTATACTGACGAGAGAGCTGAACAAGGAAACGCTATTCCTGAGGAGGCCCTTAGGCTATTAACCAAGTTGGACCAAGAGCGTGGCGATGTTGTGGGTATCTTTACCAATTTAGCGTCCCATAAAGCCATCTATGAAGCATTGGCCCTCGGACAGATGGTTAACGATAAAAATGATAGTCCAACAGATTTCGTTACCTTTGATTCATCACATCAGTTAGTCTCACTGGATCCATGTAAGTTAGCTCATTCTTTGCTTATTGATAAACCATTTACAAAAACACCCTCCTTACTTGGTAGTCAAATCCATTATGCGTTAGTACAAGACATGCTTAGTCAACGAGATATCTATCGTGCAAAGGAACCTAAAGACGGAGCCAAACCGACATCAGTCAAATCGGCTAAAAAGGATTTAGTCATGTCATCAGAAGGCTAACACCAATTCTTCACAAGTGATCTGGAACACAGACGGCCTGTTCCGGCTTAAGAGACCGCGTTATAGTCGCTTTAGAGATACCCCTGGATCCCGTGCCATGTTAGTCATACTTGGTCCGATATAATCTCTACCGAGAACCAAAGACCAATCAGTCTTTCTGCCTTGCCCGTTCACGCCAAAAGGAAGCTAAATCGCTGTATCTGTAATCAGATTCATACATCCTGGCTAAATAAAGATCGGCCCAAAAAAAGCTAGGCCATAAAAAAGCCGTTTGTGTCGCATAAGCCATGGCAAATTCTGTCCGACCTAACATATGTAGGAGCTGAATACCCACCCAACGCGAATGAACACTATCGCTATTTAATAAGTCATGGAGTCGACGCACTGCATTTCGTTCCGTTATTTCTAGATTCAGGAGCCCCTCATGAGAGCCCCGATCAACAAACACAACCGTATAAGGGCCTGCATATATACACGCCCAACGGGGATCTGTTATACGACGTAATAAAAAGTTAAGATGACCATCTGTGGACAAAATAAGGGTCTTAAATCCGTAACGCCTTAATGATGACAGCCAATGAGATTCAGATGCCATCATAGGAAGGTACTCTCTCTGAAAAAAACCTTTCGGATAAGCTTCAGAACGATTATCTACAAACGGCTTAAGATCCGGATACATAGTCCAAATCAAATAAGACCCTGTATTAAAATCATTAAATATAGGGGTTTGAACAGCTGTTTTCTTCAAAAAGTGCTGTAACGATAATGTCTGATCTTTATAGCCTAGACCATAACGCCTCTTTGACGGAAAATCATGATAACTAAGAACAAGTACAACCGTTATGACAGGAAGTAGACCCACTAATCGGCGTAACCATACCTTTTGCATGACAAACACACAAACAGGATAAAACGTAAGAAGAACCATAAACCCAACATGGCGCTTTGCTACACATCCTAAAAAAAGCCCTAACAGAAACAAACTCCACTCCCACATCAACCGACGCTTTATATTGAACACACTCGCTATACCACATAACCCCATCCAAACAAAAAAGAGCGCTTGGCGTGGATTTCCTACAAAAGGAATTGTTAATGGTGAGGCATTATCACTACCAGGATAACCATGATTGAGAAAGATAAGTGCTGGGTATAAAACACCACGCCACGTATTTGGATTCAACAAACAGACGAACACAAGGGCCATTCCAACCATGACGTTTCTACGCCATTCTTGAACATCAATATCTCTTTTAGGACACCCATATTGGCATATACAAAATAGCCCCCATAATACTGGCCCTAAGAAAAAGTAGAGATGACTATTCACCCAAACCACTTGGAGAATAAGCAATGGCCAATACCTAACAAGTGATTGCTCACGTGCACGCGTTAATATAACAATCATACTCATAAGACAGATACAGGTAATTAATTCAGGTCGAATAGCCGCGCGACTGGAAAAGACAATGATTGCAGGAATCAAACACACAACCATAACCCTAAAATGGGTCCTTGACCAAGCCAATAGGGCGACTCCCATTAAAGCTAACGTATAGAAAAAAGCCTTTACTACAATAAGTCCGCCTATCCCGAAAACTGAAAAGACTGTATAAAATAAGACACCACTAAACCAATGATGATTCAAAAAGACTTCCTTAGAAAAATAAGCACTATAGACATTCCGAAATAGGAGGGCTGATTCGCTAAATAAGTGCTTCCCATTCATTAAATGTCGACCTAGATCCACATTATCCTGCAATAAACTCACTTTTAAACAAAATATCGACATTGCCATCAGCGCTATACCAATAAATAATAGTTTAGGAAGCTCTTTTATAAGGTTAATGTTCTTTAAGCTCATGGTATAGGAATGAGTCTCTGGCGTTTCAAGTAGTCAAAGACTGTTTGAGAAAAAACACGGGTTAACTCCGGACCAGGATGCCAATTTACCGGATTAGCACGTAACTTATAATGCGAAATATGTCCTAATTCATTCTTTACAACAGGAAATAAATTCACGTAAGGTATGCCATGTTTAATGAGCATGGGCTCTAGTCGTTTAAAGCCATAATAACTGAAAGCTGTATAATTTGTTGGCGAAAAGACAAGTAAAAAAGATTAAAATAATTAATTGAAACCGGCAAGTTACGGTGGAGGCAAAACAGCTAATTTTTTTAAATTTA
>CAZIOF010000093.1:0-22427 GCA_964540745.1 uncultured Candidatus Marinamargulisbacteria bacterium | reverse complement strand
AGATTTGAATCATACGGGTTCCCATAAAATTAATAATACCTTAGGGCAGATTTTATTGGCACAACGGATGGGTAAAACACGTATTATTGCGGAGACGGGAGCTGGTCAGCATGGGGTGGCAACTGCAACAGTTTGTGCGTTGATGGGTTTAGAGTGTGTTGTGTATATGGGTGAAGAGGATGTTGCTCGTCAAGAACTGAACGTGTTTCGTATGAGACTATTAGGTGCTACGGTTAAATCTGTTTCTCAAGGATCTAAGACGTTGAAGGATGCCACAACAGAGGCGATACGGGATTGGCTTACAACGGTTGAATCAACGCATTATATTATTGGATCGGTAGTAGGTCCTCATCCTTATCCCATGATGGTACGTGATTTTCATTCTGTTATTGGCAAAGAGGCAAGGAAACAGATTTTGACTGAAGAGGGGCATCTTCCTGATTGTTTGATGGCCTGTGTGGGTGGTGGGTCTAATGCTATGGGGCTATTTTCTGAATTTATTAAGACAGATGTTCGTTTGGTTGCTGTTGAAGCGGCTGGTCTTGGATTGACTTCTTCGCGTCATGCGGCTTCTCTTCAGAAGGGGCGTCCTGGAGTCCTTCATGGTGCCAAATCGTTTTTACTTCAAACTGAACAGGGGCAGGTTAATATTGCTCATTCAATCTCAGCTGGTTTGGATTATCCCGGTGTTGGTCCTGAATTAAGTCATTTAAAGGATAGTGGCCGTATGATGGTTGATGCAGCTACAGATCTAGAGGCGTTAGATGCCTGTGATAGGGTGTCTAAATTGGAGGGTATTATACCTGCTCTGGAAACAGCCCATGCATTTGCATCACTAAAGAAGGGTGCGTCCACCAAACCTGGTGATGTTGTTATATTATGCTTATCTGGTCGTGGTGATAAAGATGTCCAAACGTTGATGACCCATGCCACTTGATTATATTTTCAATAATAGTAAAGCACTTATTCCCTATTTTACGTTGGGGGATCCTGACATATCGATGACGGAGTTATTCGTTCGTACAAGTTTTGATGCGGGTGCTGATATTGTTGAAATTGGACTTCCTTTTTCTGACCCTATAGCGGATGGTCCTGTGGTACAAGCCTCTCATCAGCGGGCATTGGAGGCAAATGCCTCTATTTCCATTGAGGATGGGCTTCGGCTTGTTAAGCGGGTGAAAGCGGATTATGATAAACCACTTATCTTTATGGGGGCCTATAATCTATTGTTGTCTTATGGTTTTGAGACTTTTTTTAAAGATGCGGCTAATGTTGGCTTAGATGGTGTGATTATCCCAGATCTTATTGTAGAGGATTCTAGTGATTTATTAGCCTATTCTAAAGAGTATGGTGTTGGATTGATTTTTTTAATGTCACCGTTATGTTCGCCCGAACGTATTCATCGTATTGTTAACGCAAGTCATACGTTTATTTATTTGATTTCTTCTTTAGGAACAACGGGTATGAGGCAAACGATTCGTTCAGAACTGGCGGATTTGGTGGCTAACATTAAGGCAGTTAAACCTGTGCCTGTAGTTGTGGGGTTTGGTATTAGTCATACGGATCATTTAAAGACAGTTTGCTCATTTTCAGATGGAGCAGTTGTAGGTAGTTATCTTATTAAACAGATTGAGCCTCTTTTAACGTCTTCAGAACAGTCATGTGCGCGAATTTTTGATGTGATATCATCATTTAAGCAGTCTATGGTTGTTCTTTCATAATGTATTAGGGTATTATTTTCTTTAGTTTGTCCTAGACTTAACTGTCTATGATTGACCGTGTCTATTAACAGCTGTATTATAGAAGACTATTTTGTAGGAGGTGAAAGTTGGCCGTTAAAATTAGACTCAAGCGATTGGGGCAAAAGAAAAAAGCGTTTTATCGTATCGTTGTAGCAGAGAGTTCTACTCCTAGAAATGGGCGTACTATAGAGGACATAGGCACTTATGATTCCGTCTCTACTCCAAAGAGTGTTAAACTTGATTTAGAACGTGTTAAGTATTGGGTTTCTGTTGGTGCTCAGCCGACGGATACTGTTCAACGCCTCATTAATGAACAGGACCCAGAAAATGCGAAGAAGCGTAAATTCGTTCCGAAGGATAAAAAGGTTTCTGAGAATGCATCAAAAGATGCTTCAAAAGATGCAGATACGAAAGTTGATGAAGCAAACACAGTAGAGGAAACAAGTGTTGAAGATTCTAACGTTGGTGTATCTGACAAAACAGATGCTCAGACAGAGGAAAACAATGTAGAGCCCAAAGCTGAACCTGCTGTTGAGTCAAACTAACCAGAGGTGGTGATTGTAGATGAAAGAACTAGTTGAAACGATTGTTAAAGCCTTGGTTGATTCACCAGATGACGTAGACATTCATGAGACAGCTGGTGAGAGTGTCGTAAT
Source organism: uncultured Candidatus Marinamargulisbacteria bacterium (assembly GCA_964540745.1). GTDB lineage: Bacteria > Margulisbacteria > Marinamargulisbacteria > JABIPA01 > JABIPA01 > CAZIOF01. The sequence goes on along the minus strand of CAZIOF010000093.1, from coordinate 20,029 downwards.
ATTGGAGATTCGTGTTGCCCAAGATGATGTTGGGAAGGTTATTGGTAAGGATGGCCGTATTGCAAACGCCATTCGTACAGTGGTAAAAGCGTCTGCAGCAAAGAATGATAAGAAAGTGACAGTTGAGATTTTAACAAAACAATAAGGTGTTTAGATAGGGTGTAACAAATGACCAAAAAGAATAGCAGTAATGGCAGTAGTAATAAGACAGTAACGTTAAAGAGAAGTGTTGCGATTAAAGCGATTGTTACGGATAAATTTAAAGAATACATGAATTTTGAAATTCAAACCGCTATTCGAACATCTAACCAACGCATTCGTGAGATAGAGAGTCGTTTATCTGATTTTCGTTCATAGACTGGCGATGCAACCTCGTTTACTCAGCAATTAGAAGGTGAGCTTTATCAAGTGCAAAACTCCTTAAAGGAGTTGGATCAGCGTTCTGAAAACATTAAAGGCCTTTCTTTAGGGAGTCATTTTATGCAAGGATTGATTGATGGTTTTGTACAAGTCAAAGTAGGGGATAACCTCTATGAAAAACTTGGTGGTTTGGAGGTTCTCGTTGAAGATGGCGTAGTTAAGACTGTTTCTACGATTAAAGCTGGGGATTTGTCTGGGGTTAAGAGCTCTTAGTTCGTCGATTACGAAGCTTTTTTAATGGATATCGTTTTTTTGACATTATTCCCTGATGAAATGGCATCTTTTTTTCTTAAGGGAATATTGGGGAAAGCGGTTGATAAGGGCCTTTTGTCAGTTCGGTTTGTAGATATCAGACAGTTCTCAGACTCGAAACATCATCGGGTGGATTCGCCCCCTTTTGGTTGTCGAACTGGGATGTTGCTCAAGATTGATGTCCTCTATCGTGCGATAACGAGTATTGAAAATTATACAGATTATCGTCTATTATATACCTGCCCTAAAGGGGCGGTGTTTAATCAGGGTAAAGCATTTGATTATGCTAAGGCGTCTAAGGGGCTTATTCTTATTTCAGGATATTATGAAGGCATAGACGATAGGTTATTTGATATTTTTGATATTGAGCGTGTTTCTTTAGGTGAATTTGTGCTATCCTCAGGAGATATTGCTTCTTTAGCGATTTCTGAAGCTACAGCCAGGGTCATATCAGGGGTTTTGGGTAATCCAGACTCTTTGGGACAGGATTCCATTATTGGTGGTTTTCTTGAATATCCACAGTATACCTTACCCAGGGCCTTTAAACAGTTAACAGTGCCACCTGTTGTTGTTAGTGGCCATCATGAAGAGTTAAAGAAGTGGCAGCGAAAAGCGTCTTTAAAACAGACATTGTTAGAAAGACCTGAATATTTGGCTGATAAATTGTTGACAGAGTCGGATAGTCGCACTATTTTAGAGATAGTTAAGGAGGTAGCACAAAATGGCTAACCATATTATAGAAGAATTAGAGAAAAGTCAGGCAAAAAATGATGTCCCTCATATTAGGGTCGGTGATAAGGTGCGTGTGTCTAAAATTATTATTGAAGGTAAGAAGAAGCGTACCCAACGTTTTGAAGGTGCTGTTATTAAACGAACAGGACGTTTTTCTCGCGAGAGTATTACTGTGAGACGAGTTATTGACCAGATTGGTGTAGAAAAAACATTTTTAGTTCATTCTCCAACGGTACCAAAGATTGAAGTGATGGCTAAGGGTAAAGCGCGTCAAGCACGTTTATATTATTTGAGAGATAGGGTTGGGTCCAAGGCTATTCGACTTAAAAAGCGCGCGTAATTAAGGGGCTGCTATGTTAAAGGTTGGTATTGCAGGTGTCACTGGATATACGGGTTTGGTTTTGTATCAGCTCTTGTGTAATCATCCAGAGGTATCTGTGTCCCATCTTTTTTCTAAACAGCATATAGGTAAGTATTTGCGTGACTTTTATCCTGAATTCTCAGGAGAGGGTCCTTTATTATCTGCTTTTGAACCAGAGGCCCTTCCCTCTATGGATGTGTTGTTTCTAGCCCTTCCTCACGGTCAATCCGTGGCCTTTATGGAGGAGCTTTCACGTACATCTTGTAAGATTATTGATTTGTCTTCAGACTTTCGACTTAATAATCGCTCTCTTGATGCGTCCATTACGGGTGTTGGAAAGGCCATATCTTTAGGGTTCCCAGAGCTATACTGTGAGGATATTGCTGCACTTCAGATTTGTTCTAATCCTGGATGTTATGTGACCAGTGTTGTTATGGCTTTATTTCCTTTGTCACAGGCAGGGTATCTTCCAGATACAGTATTAGTTGATTCCAAATCAGGGGTTTCTGGTGCTGGGAAGTCATTACGCGAAGGGTCCCTTTATTGTGAAGTGAATGAGTCTGTAACGCCCTACGCCACGTTTAATCACCGGCATGCACCTGAAATGGAGTCGGTGTTATCTACTACGGTTTTATTTTCGCCTCATTTGGTTCCCATGTCTCGAGGGATACTCTCTTCTATTTATTTAGATAATACGCAAGGATTGACTAACGAACAGTTAACAACGTTGTTTCAGGATGCTTATCGAGATAAACCTTTCGTTCATTTGGTACCAGAGGATTATCCATTAAGTACAAGACATACATTAGGGACGAATCATTGTTATGTATCGGTTCGTTTGCATGAAGATTCCAATAAGATAGTTATTTTTTCTGTTGAGGATAATTTAGTGAAGGGGGCTTCGGGTCAAGCTATCCAGAATATGAATATTATGTGCGGATATGATGAGTCTTTGGGTTTGAAGATGGCACCTCGAATTCCGTCTTAAGGACTATGCGATGTCTATAACTGATCTAGATGGTGTTTATGGTGGGGCCCTTCATTCTGGCATAAAAGCAGATAAATTGGACTTGGCATATCTCTATATTCCTGAAGCTAGAGGTAGTGCAGGTGTGTTTACTCAAAATAAATTTGTTGCGCCTTCCGTTGTTTATACTAAAAAAATTCTGAAGCATAATGTGCTTAAGGCACTTGTTGTGAACTCAGGAAATGCGAATGCCGCAACTGGTTCACTTGGTGCGGTTCATGTGAAGAAGACCGCCCAGATTGCAGCAAATAAGTTGCAATTGCGACCGAGTGAAGTCGCTATAGCGTCAACAGGCGTCATCGGACGGGTATTGCCTTTTGATAAGTTAGAGAGTGGTTTAGATAGTTTGTTGAGTGCGCCTTTACAGAAAGACGGATCTTCTGTAGCCGAAGCTATATTGACTACAGACTTAGTGACTAAAGAGGTCTCTGTTGAACGGAAAATAGGGAAGAAACGGATACGTATTTCAGGGATTACGAAGGGGTCCGGTATGATTGCTCCCAATATGGCAACCACACTTTCATTTTTGACAACGAATGCTAATATAGGGTCGTCAGTGTTGCAAGAGTGTCTTAGTGAGGCGGTTTCAGATTCGTTTAATATGAGTTCAGTGGATAATGATACCTCTACCAATGATATGGTGTTGATTTGGTCTACAGGAGACTATAAAATTTCATTGTCTGATAGGGATCAGCTATCTGAATTTAAAGCATTGTTAACAGAGGCCTGTGTGGCGTTAGCTAAATTGATTATTCGTGACGGAGAAGGGGCCTCTAAGCTTTTCGAGGTTCATGTTAGAGGGGCTTCTAACCGACAAGATGCACGACAAATTGCACTCCAAATTATTAATTCGCCTTTAGTTAAAACGGCTATTCATGGGGCTGACCCTAATTGGGGTCGTGTTTTGGCGGCCGCCTGTAAGGATCCGGCCGTTAAAATTAACCCGGATAAGATCGATCTGTCGTTTGGATCGACGCTCTTATTTTCAAAGGGTAAAATTGTTGATTATAATATGGATGACGTAGTTCGGGTTTTACGTGAGAATGATATTCAGATACACTTAGATCTTCACCTTGCTCAAGGTTCAGCTGTAGCCTGGGGATGTGATTTGACCAAGGGGTATATCGATATTAATACGCAGTATTGTTAGATTAGGTGGCTCGTTATGTTTAAAGATCGTATTGAAAAAGCAAAAGTGTTATTGGAAGCGCTCCCTTATATTAAGTCCTTTTATGGGAAGACAGTCGTCATTAAATATGGGGGGTCTCTTATGGTCAAAGATGACCTTAAGCCCTTATTTGCTGAAGACATTGTTTTATTAAAATATGTTGGGATTAACCCCGTTATTGTTCATGGTGGGGGTAAAGAAATTTCAAAGTGGCTTCAAAAAGTAGGAAAAAAGAGTACGTTTATTGATGGCTTACGCTTTACAGACTCTGAAACCATGGAAATTACGGAGATGGTGGTCTCAGGAAAGATCAATAATGAAGTTGTATCGTTACTCAATCAAGCCGGGGGACGTGCGGTTGGGGTTTCTGGTAAAGCCGCAAATCTGTTTACCGCACGAAAGATTCGGTCAAAAAAAGATTTGGATTTGGGGTTTGTGGGTGATATTACCGAAATTAATGAATCACTCATTCATACATTATGTGGTGAAGGGTATATTCCTGTTATTTCGCCGGTGTCGTCTAGTAAAAATGGCGAGAGTTTGAATTTGAATGCTGATCATGTGGCGTCTGAGATAGCAAAATCATTAAATGCTCATAAATTGATTTACTTAACAGATATTAATGGCGTTATGGTGGATAACGAACTGCAGTCCCAATTGAATTTAAGCCAGGCGAAGGCATTGTTGTCACATCCTGATATTACAGGTGGTATGCTTCCAAAGTTGAATTGTACGGTAGATGCTATCGAAGGGAATGTTCCTAATGTTCATATTATTAATGGCACGATTGAGCATGCGGTTTTATTGGAACTCTTTACCCATGGTGGTATTGGGACCATGGTGACGGCGTCATAGGAGACTTAGACATGACTCGAGATGATACACTTTCGTTAGCAACACATTTTTTAACCGTGAGAGATTTTTCTAGATCGGCTCTTTTATCGCTTTTAGATAGTGCTAAGAAACTTAAGTTACAACAACAAGGGCGTTTATCACATGCCGTACTTTCGGGCTATTCGTTAGCCATGATTTTTCAAAAACCTTCTAATAGGACACGGGTATCTTTTGAAGTGGGGATGTATCAACTGGGAGGGAAGGCCGTCCATCTCAGGGCAAGTGAGATTGGCTTTGGAACCCGAGAAACTATTGCAGATATTGCGCGTAACTTGGAGCGTTTTGTAGATATTGTGATGATTCGTTCCAACCATCATGAGGATATAGAGGAATACGCACGTTATTCGCGTGTCCCTGTTATCAATGGGTTATCTGATTTATATCACCCCTGTCAGGCGCTTGCGGATGTGTTGACCATTGAAGAACAGTTTAATCGTCTTGAACAATTAAAAATTTGTTACGTGGGTGATGGTAATAATGTTTGTCATTCCCTGGCCTTGATAGCCTCTATTTTGGGGCTTGAGATGGTAGTGTGTTGCCCTAAAGGGTATGAGCCTACAGTTGACTTACCCTCTGATGTTCGGATCGAGCATGATATTGTTAAAGCAACATCACAGGCCCATGTTATTTATACCGATGTTTGGACCTCGATGGGACAGGAAGATGAATATCAAAAGCGATTAGATGATTTTAAAGGGTATATGGTATCTGAGTCTTGTTTTGACCAAGCAGCATCCGATGCTGTTTTTATGCACTGTTTACCAGCTAAAAGAGGCGTTGAAGTGACATCCGAGGTGATGGCATCGTCCCGTTCAGTTGTATTTGATCAGGCAGAAAACAGACTTCATGCCCAAAAGGCTATTATGGTCTCGTTATTAGGAAAAACAGAGAAGGTGGGGTAAGCAGATGTCTGGATCAAAACAAAAATTATGGGGTGGGCGGTTTAAAAAATCATTGGATTCTGCGGCAGTTGCCTATAGTTATTCGCTTCATGTGGATAAACGGTTGTTGCCTTATGATGTGAAGGTTAATTTGGCCCATGGGCGTGCGTTGGAGAAAGCAGGTATTCTATCTGCAGAAGAGATTAAACAATTGTCTGAGTATTTGCCAACGTTGGCTAGTAAAGAAGTACCTTTAGATGCGCCGGATGAGGATATCCATAGTTATGTCGAGCGTTGTTTGACAGAGGTTTTGGGTGATTTGGGAAAAAAAATTCATACGGGTAAATCGCGTAATGATCAGGTTATTACAGATGTTCGTCTTTTTCTTAAGGACGCTATCGGTGATATTCAAGAGGCGATACGTGATGTATTAAAAACCTTATGGACTATAGCAGACGCAAATAAGGCGGTTGTTTTTCCAGGGTTTACGCATTTTCAACCGGCACAACCGGTATTATTGGCCCATCATTTATTAGCATATGTTGAAAAATTTGCTCGTGATTTGAATCGGTTTGATGAGTTATTATCTCGTGTGGATGTGTGTCCTCTTGGTTCAGGCGCGTTAGCGGGCAATAATTATGGTTTAGATCGTGCCTTTATTGCGCGTGAGTTAGGATTTTCTAGTCTTACTCAGAATAGTATGGATGGGGTTTCTGATCGCGACTTTTTGGTTGAATTCTGTTCGTTTGCATCGCTTTGTATGTCTCATTTGAATCAGAGTTGTGAAGAACTTGTTCTTTGGAGCTCGCCCTTAGTGGGCTTTATTACGATTGGGGACGATTTTACGACAGGTAGTTCTATTATGCCGCAAAAGAAGAATCCCGACATCGCAGAATTGATGCGTGGTAAATCGGGGCGAGTGATGGGGCACCTTGTTGGGATACATCATATTCTGAAGGGGCTTCCTCTTACTTATAATCGTGATCTTCAGGAAGATAAAGAGATTTTGTTTGATACGGTAGATACACTGTTGGGCTCGCTTACCTGTTATGCTAGAATGATGGCCAGCATTTGTTTTAATAAACAGCGCATTGATGAGGCTCTTGATAAGGGTTATCTAGAGGCAACTGAAATTGCCGACTATTTAGTTAAGAAAGGGGTACCTTTCCGAGAGGCTCATGAGATTACAGGACGTATTGTCTTATATGCCGTTGAAAAACAATTGTCGTTAAGTCGCTTGTCTTTTCAAGAGTTGCAATCCTTTAGCCCACATATCGATGAGGGGCTAATGGACGCGATTAAAATCTCAGAAGCCGTTTCAGCAAAGTCAGTGTTGGGTGGGACGGCTCATGAACAGGTGAGTTACCAATTAGATAGGATTAAGGAGTCGTTTGGATGGTAGAGCGTACATTAGTATTTTTAAAGCCAGATGCCATTGAGCGTGGGCTTGTAGGGAAAATTTTATTGCGGTTCGAAGAGCGTGGATTTAAGTTGCTTGCATTGCAGCAGTTGGTGATTAGTGCTGAACTGTCTGATAAACATTATCAGGAGCATGTGTCTAAACCATTCTATCCGTCACTTCGTGAGTATATTACGGGTGGCCCTGTTGTGGCCTTTGTTTTGGAAGGTGAAGCAGGAGTGGCTATTGTACGACGAATGGTGGGTGTGACGGACGCGGCAGAGGCCGCTTCGGGTACGATACGTGGCGATTTTGCTCTCAGTAAACAATTTAATATTATTCATGCTTCTGATAGTATCGAAAGTGCTCGTCGTGAGATTGCCAATTTTTTTCCCGAGCTAGGGTAGCTTATGGGATCAGCACCTGTTGATAGCCAGGTTGTTGAGCAGGTTCTTGATATTGCAATCCAGAATATAGATCATGAAGGCGGCCCTTTTGGGGCCGCCGTTGTTTATCGAGGTAATTGTGTTTCTACGGGGGCGAATCGTGTGACGGATAGTTGTGATCCTAGTGCCCACGCCGAGGTGATGGCGCTTCGTTCTGCGCTTGAGTTAGATCCCGCTATGGACTGGTCTCAAGCGACGTTATATACAAGCTGTGAGCCTTGTCCCATGTGTTTGGCGGCTTGTATAGAGCTTGGGGTTAATAGGATTCATTATGTGGCGGATCGTCATGATGCCACTCAAGCAGGATTTGATGATGCCTTTCTCTATGACGAGTTATCAAAGCCTTGGACTGACCGTCAATTTGTGATTCGAAAGGCGTCTTTCTTTGACGAAACGAGTCAGGATAAATCGTGCCTAACCCTTAATGAACGGACCTTTTATGGGCCTTCTCCTATGCCTTTTTCTAGTTCATTGAATGGTGTTTATGTGCAATTGATTCAACACTGGTGTGGCGAGTTGGGCCAGTTTTCCTTGGAGGGGGCTTTTTTGACAGCACCTCAGTTGCCCACACTTTTTGAATTGGCGTTGTTATATTGGGCCCGTGTGAAGGGATTGTATTGTCATCAACCTGGTTGGGACTCGTTGTTAGGCGATCTTTTTCTTAAGCCTGACTTTAATGGTATTCGGCTTATGCGGGCGCCTTCTGAACGGGCGCTATATCCCTTTGATAAATGGCGGCAATCAACAACGAAAACGCGCTATTAATGGCTTGGAATAGTCTGGTAGCTTGTTTTTTTGATGATCAATAATATTTCCGCGATGACCCAAAGGGCTAAGCCTAAGATGATCCCATTCAAGGACCAGAGAAGGGTGTTTTGTTCGGCCCAAAAATGTAATTGATTTAACCAGGCCGCCCATACGGTTAGGCTAATGATGATGACTGCTGGGATTGCGGTAACAAGCCAGCCCCAGGTGACCCTCTTTTTTAAGTAGATGGTAGCGACCAAAAGGGTAATAGCTGCTAAGAGTTGGTTAATACATCCAAACATGGGCCAAAGTGCTAAGGCGCCATTCCCATTAAGGCCTGATGAAAAGGCTAAAATCGCAGCAGAGCCCACAGCTATTGCCGTAGCGCGCCATTTATTGCCTAGTGGGGCCAATGGTGTGTTTTGAACCATTTCTGAGATGACATAGCGTTGAACGCGAGTTGCTGAATCTAGGGTTGTCCCTGCAAACGAGGCGATGAAGACCCCTATTATGATGATGCCAAGATCTTTTGGGATACCTAAAGTAGCGATTAAATTAGAAGAGCCAATCACAACCGCATCTAGTTTGGAACCCAGTCCCTTACTTGCTAGCCAGGATCCGTAATGGGACTCCCAGGCATGAATGCCGGTGAGGACCTCTCCCGAGGCCGTTGTATACGCGATTCCAATGCCGGCTGTAACGGCGACAATAATAACGGTGGCTAGTGCAGCTTCTAGTAACATGGACCCATACCCAATAAAGTGGGCATCTGCTTCGGTTGATAATTGTTTTGCGGAGGTTCCAGAACAGATGAGTGAGTGGAACCCCGATATGGCGCCACAGGCGATGGTAATAAAGAGAAACGGCATGATAGGCGGCGCCCCTGGGGGATTGAGTCGGAGTGCGGGTGCGGGGATGGTGAGATCCATCACGAAAAAACTACCAATAATGCCACATAGAAGGATGCCTAAGGCGATATAGAGTTGCCACGCGTTAATATAGTCGCGAGGTTGAAGAAGGCGTGTGACGGGCATAGTGGACGCAATATAGGCATAAATGAGCAAGATAATGGTCCATAGGCCTGTAGGTGGTATATGAAAGAGTGTGGGTAGTGTAATGGGGATATAGTGGCCAAACATTACAGTCAGGTACATGACTAAGACGGCAAGAAAGGTATATCTTTTTAAATTCTTTTTTTTCTTGTAAATCGCTGCGCCAAGGGCAATCGCGATAGGGATTTCACACCAAACAGGAAAAACGGCTTGAGGGAACTTTTTGAAAATAATGGCAATGACTAAACCAAAGATGGCAATGACAATTAACAGCGATAGACAAACAATTAAGAAAAAGAGTTTTTGGATCCGTTTGTTGATAACCACTGCGGTGATATCGGCGATAGATTTGCCTTCGTGTCGTAAGGACATAATCAGCGCACTCAGGTCATGAACAGCGCCCATAAAGATAGAGCCAAAGAGGACCCATAAAATGGCTGGTACCCAGCCCCAGATAATGCCAATAGCGGGTCCAACAATCGGGCCAGTCCCTGCAATGGAGGTGAAATGGTGCCCGAATAAGACATGTCTTTCGGTGGGGATATAGTCCTGTTGGTCGTTATGCGTGTGAGCGGGTGTCTGGAGATTCGGGTTAATAGAGAAAAGACGTTTGCTAATATAGCGACCATAGGTATGATAAGCCATTAAATAAGCACAAAAACATCCGATCATGAGCCAACATGCATTCATAGGGGCCCATGTTATCCTATTAAGTACCCCTTATCAAACCCTATTGATTATGTGTTGTTTTTGACACTATTTGCTCATCGTATGTGTTATCCGTGAGGAGTTCTTTGATGAGAATTCTTAGCTGTTGGTCATCGCCTTCTTTAGATGTGCTAAGTAGGGCATAGGTGGGTGGGTACCCACGATTATCATGTTCTTTCAGGTGCCCGGGATTCAGAATAATAGTGTCGTGATGGGTGGATATAGAGGGTTTGTGTGTATGACCGTGACAGAACATATCACAGAGCTTCTCCCGAAGAATGAGGGTTGGGTCTAGATCGTTTTCTAGGTCGTTATAGTGTGTTTCTGGCGTATGCGATAAAAATAAGGTCCAGTCATGAAAGGGATAGAAACAGCGGTTATCGATGCTAGGGTTTTGGTATTCTTTTCCCCAAGTTCCAGGGACACGGGTAACCTCAAAGCCAGTGTCGATAAAGGCGTCTGCATCGGAATAATTATCCCCTAAATGGATCAGTGTTTGTACATGGGCTTTTTGAAGCTTATCAATGGTGAGTTTGATATAGTGGTTGCTGCCATGGGTGTCTGATAGGATAGCCAGTGTTTGTATCATGGGTGTGGGGTCTTGGTTAGTCATCATTTAAGTGCCATTATGTGATATATGAGGGGCGAGGGCAAGTCATTAGTGAGTGCTGGTGTGTTTCTTTTTTGATGCTTTTTTGTGTTTGGATGTTTTGTCAGGTAGAATGTCATCAATAAAATTAGCTAGTGAATAGCCCAGTAACTTGGCAATGAGTGATGCAGGAAACTGTCGTGTTTTGATATTGAAATCGATGACCGCGTTATTATAATACTCACCGCAGGTTTTTATTTGAAATTCTAGGGCCTCTAGCTTATCTAGGATTATCAAAACCTCTTTTTTATGGCCCGTTTTATGGGTTTCGATGTCGTTGTATAAGATATCAAGTTGCCCATTTAGGATGAGCTCTTTTTGGATGATGCTTGTTTTCCCAAAGGCTTTTTGACAGTCTTTGATTACTTTCTTTAGTGTTGTTACCGTATTTTTGGAACACATACCGCTTGTCTTGATGAGTTTGAGAAGATAGGTGTGTCGTGCTTGTAAATTGATATAGAGTAGATGCCAATAGTGATGGAGCTTCTTTGTTTCTTTTCTGATTTGTAAATAGACCGCAATGCTGCTCACAACACATAGAAAGAGTGTGATTTCTATGGCAACAATGATATAGGCGTTAATCATATAAGTACCCCCCTTAATAATGTGTCTTATGCCCTTTTTATGATATTTTTAAACATGGTGTACTGGTACTAGCGCTATCTAACGTGTGGTTATTGATGTGTTTTGAGTAGTGATTAACCCAGGTCTATTTATGTGTAGCGTTGGAAAAGCATGCTATGCCAATACCCGCTACTAAACCCATGAGATGACCTTCCCAAGACACATGGGGTTCGAGCGGTAAAATGCCAATGAGGAGACCGCCATATAAGAGAATGGTGATAACAGATATTGTGATGGAGAGGATATCACGTTTCAAATAGCCTGTGGTGAGGATGAACCCAAAGAATGAAAAGACGAGGCCACTGAGCCCAATGTGCCATGCTGAACGGCCCAATATCCATAGTAACCCTTGGCTGAGGAGATAGAGGCCTGTTAATGTACCTCTGAATCTGTGAGAGGTTTGTATAGAGACAAGGCCGCCTAATACTAAAAAGGGGATGGAATTAGAGATCAGGTGGCTAAATGAACCATGAATAAGGGGCCCTAAAAGGATGCCTTTTAAACCTTCGAGATGTCGTGGTAATAGTCCTAATCGAATAAGCATTCCTCCGCTAAGGATATTGATGACGGAGGCTACCCAAGCCGTCATAAAAAGTGTTCCAATCAGTTGTAGATTATGTTTGTTTCGGGAGATTGTGGATAGTTGTGACATGAGTGTTTAATAGCCGATATGGTGTAACCATGTTCCAGGGTCTTTTAGGTCAAAGTTTTCATAGGCGCGTTGATTGTGGTTGATGTAGCTTTCCCATATATCGTGACAAAGCGTGCTAACTGTGGACCAGAAGGCGGGTTGTGTAGGGATGTCTATGGCTAATCGTTTGTTCATTTGTTGGCTATCCTACTGATAGAAATGGGGTCTGTCAATTGTTTTGTAGGGTTGTAATAAGTTCAGTTGCTGCACGTTTAATGGCGCCGGGTTTTCCCAATAGTGTCGTTACCTTATCAAGGTCCTTGATACATGTTGCGTACTCTGAAGGGGTGTCCCAAAGGCGTGTTAACGTGGCTAGGAGATTAGGGACTGTACAGTCGTTTTGAAGAAACTCTGGTAACAGAGGTTCTTTTGTAATGAGGTTGGGTAGACTGATATAGGGGATTCGTTGACGTCTTTTTCCTAGGACTAGTTTTGCTAATTGATAGGAAAGGGGCGAGAATTTGTAGCCAACAATGCATGGCGTTTTTAAGAGGGCGTGCTCTAATGTTACGGTTCCGGACGTGGTAAGCGAGAGTTTGGCATGGGCAATAGCGTTATAAGGGTTATCGGTATAGAGAATGGGGGGGGTGTGTTAATGATACTGGTTGAGTTGGTTTTTGATAATGGACTGGCAATAGGGTGATGCACAAGAGATGAGGATGTGGCACTCAGGATGGGTCTGTTGAAATTGTTCCGCTGTTTTGAGAAGCTCCTTACCCGTGAGTAAGAGTTCTTGTTTTCGGGAACCAGGAAAGATAGCCAGGATCTCTTGTTTTGGGTTGAGGTTCAATGTGTTATAGAGAGTGCTTTTACTTAAAGTTGGTTTGACAATATCCAGTAGCGGATGGCCAATAAACGGGGCCTTGCCACCCAGTTTTTGATAAAAGGCGGCTTCTTCTTTGAAGATAGCCAATAATGTTGTTGTGAGCTGGATAACCTTGCGGCCGCCCTTTTCAGTTCCCCATAACCATTCCTGGGGCGTAATATAATAAACGCTAGGGATATGGAGCTGTTTAGTTGTCTTGAGAAGGTGCATATGGAGGCCCTGTGCATCGATAGGGACAAACAACTGAGGCGGATTTGTTTTGAGCTCTGATTTGATCCGATGGATCTCTCTGATCAGTTTTGGTAGAAATTGTAAGGGTTCGATAACCCCAATAGTGGAAAATTGGGTAATATCGGTGATTAGTCTTGCGCCCGCTTTTTTCATGTGCTCGCCGCCAACACCAACGATAGTGAGTGAGGGGTCCTGTTGTTTGAGTGCCTCGATGAGGTGTGCCCCATACCGATCACCAGAGACTTCCGCAGCGCTTATGAAAATGGTTGCCATATCCTGGTATTGTAATTGGGAGTTTTCGTCTCGACAATAGATGGTTTCAATAACTTATCTGCACCATTTTTACTCGATTTAAATAGCGCTGCTATTCTACGTCGAACGAGAAATAGCACATTTAAGTCACTAGGTAATAACTAAAGAGTGTATACCGGGCCTACTAACGGAGGCTTGTTGGGGCCTGTATACACTCTTTAGCTGGTTTTGTAATCATTGATGTTCTAACTTAGACTTAACTATTTTTATATAGTATTAGTGTTATATATCACGGTTCAGTCTTCTTTAATATCAGTGGCTTATTCTTTGTTTAGCCTCTTCTATACTTAATATCTCAGCAAAAAGAGGTAAGGTTACATTTAGGGCGTGATCGTTTGCATGTTTATCTAAACTAAGGACAGATTCCTTGACAACCGAGACTTTGTATCCAAATTCATAAGCATCTCTAACTGTAGACTCAATGCAAACATGAGTTAATAGTCCTGCTAATAATAGGTGCGTAATCTTGTTCTTTTTTAATGTCTGATTTAACTCTGTATGCTTAAATGCTGAAATACCCGATTTATGTTTAATAATATATTCATTCTTGTTAGGTGTCATTTCAGCAATAAAGTCGTGGCCCCAACTACCTGGTATAAATCCTTGAGAGCTTTTTACTGTTTCTAATATGCCATAATCGTTGGTTAATTCTCCTTGGTTTTCTAAGGGGATGTGTCCAATAAGTTGTTGATTAGATCTCGCAAGAATTAATAATTCTTTTGACTTGTTTACAAAGCTTGTTGATAGTGTTGGATCTATTGCTTTTGTTAACACACCTCCTTTACTTAAAAAATCATTTTGGTACTCTAAAAATAATAGTGCTAGTTTACTCATTGATAATCTCCTTTGTATGTATTTAATCGTTCTTTTGTATGTGGAATGATGTTTCTTAAAATGGCTCCTTTCTTCTTAAATATGAGGTGATTGTACGGCTTATTTTGATAGTTGATAAATATATATAATTCATCAATCAATAGCTATAGGCTATAATGATTGATATGGAAATGCATCATATTCGTTATTTTTTAGCTGTTTATAAAGTGAAGAACTTTACCACTGCATCAAAACAATGTTGTGTTGCTCAGCCCTCATTATCTAAGGCGATTAAGCAATTGGAACAAGAATTGGGGGGGGCTCTATTTATCAGAGGCCGTTCGCCCATTGAACCTACTGAATTAGGACGTCTTATTTACCCACAAATGTGTCAGATTCTTGAAGGGACAGCCCAGGTTAATCAATTGTCTAAGCATTTTTCTCAATTGCAGTCCATTCCTTTGTCTCTAGGAATTGAATCGACGGTTGGTTCAAAAAAGATTTTGCCTATGTTATCTCTACTAAAATCTAGTTATCCTCATCTGGAGGTCGAACTTTATTTTGATACGTCTGATAATTTAGTTCATCGATTAGACTCATTAGAGTTGGATGCGATTATCTCGCCATCTGTTTCATTGAATCTAGATACGTTCAGTCTATATCCGCTTTATAACGAAAATTATCATGTTGTTTTTCATAAGGACCATCCATTAAAAGAAAAAGAGACTATTTCGTTAAAGCAGATCGAGAGTCTGTCCTATTTGGATCGTGTTCATTGCGATAGACGGAATGACGTTCTAAAACACTGTACAGAAAAGCAGATTTGTTTATACCCTACATATCGAAGTGAGTCGGATAAATGGATTCAAGAACTGGTTGCTGAACAGATTGGAATCTCTATATTTCCTGAATATTCAATCACTCATCCGTTCCTTATATCTAAACGTTTGATTAATCCATCTATAACAAGGAAGATTGTTTTAATCTTGTTATTGTCTCAAAAAGAAACGCCTAAATGTCTAGCACTCCAGCACATGTTGATACAGTTCCCATGGAGAGGTTGATTAAGGGCCTGTTTGGTGGTTAGAACGGGAGCGACGGTTGTTCTGCCGTTAACGGGATGGTTGTCGTCGGAGGGGGCGTTATGGCCTGGTGTGTTTTGTTTGGCGTTGTTGCATAGATAGACCCATTTTGTTGTGAATACAGGACCTGTTC
Organism: uncultured Candidatus Marinamargulisbacteria bacterium; assembly: GCA_964540745.1. Lineage (GTDB taxonomy): Bacteria > Margulisbacteria > Marinamargulisbacteria > JABIPA01 > JABIPA01 > CAZIOF01. The sequence goes on along the minus strand of CAZIOF010000093.1, from coordinate 4,581 downwards.
GAATTTGTTCAGTAATATTTCCAAGTTAAAAGGTAAGCGTATTTTGTGTGTTAATAATTGGTGGAGTTGGTAGGTGAAGTGATGATTTTTAGTGTTGATGGCTAATTCAATCAAAAGTTTTAGGTAAGTTTCTTTTTGGTACGGGGTGCATAGGGCCTTGAATTCAGTTTGGATACGTTCAAATAGGTGGGGGTCTAGCGGCTTTCTGTGGAGTCGGCATAGAGCGACTTCCTGTTTCAATTGTCGGATAATGTTACGTGGATTGAGGCCATTAAAGGAGATCCCCATCATATGATTCTTGGGCTGTTGATACGCCATGGTTGGCCTCCTTTCCTTATGTTTAGATGGGGGGTCCCATCCCGCGATAATGGTTAGTGTCTCCCTATACGAGTATCCTCCTAAAACTGTCCCCCGAGTTGCCCCCCCGATTTGCCCCTTTGAGGCCCCCTTGAGTTGCCCCTTTGAGGCCCCCTTGAGTTATCCAGGTTAAGTTTTCCCTATCGTTTTAGCCTGGTATGGGATATACCGGAAAGTATCTCTATGAGTTGCTTAGTTATTTCCTGGTACGGTAATAGTTATGCCCCTGTTTTTATGGTGTTAAACATGGAAAAAGTGTGTAATTAATTCGTGGACGATATCTAGGTAGTCTTTGTTTCCGTATCCTGAAGAGGTGTCCCATTGATTATCTTTTATATGGATATCAGTGCCGGCTCTAATGAGCGTTTGTATGTGGTGTCTTGTATGGTTTGAGGTAAGGGTGTAACGCCATCATCTCCAGAGCTGACAGAGACTAAGAGGTTGATGTCTTGAGTATGGAATGCGTTGTGTTGTGTGAGTGTTATGCTTTTTCGTATGAGGGAGGACTTCTTTTTATTAGCATGGTAATAATAGTCATTTAATTATAACAAGGTGCGTGTAGTCTGGGATCTAAGCTATAGTCTGATCATAGCGGCTACTTGATTATCTGATGTTTGGGCGTTACTACAACAAAGACCTTTCAATCGTTCTGAAAAGGAGGGGGTAGTGGTTACATAATCATAGGCCAATTTTGTTAAATTCAGAAGAATTCCTAACCCCAAAGGTGCTGCTATAAAATAGAAAGAGTTTCCGAATATAGGTTTTGTAGGCCAAATTGAATAAGAGGCTACCGTACTAATCCCAAATAAGCCAAGAGATTCAAAGGTAGTTGCCAGTATTGTTATTAGGGGTTGTGTAGGAAGTTGTTCGATAAGGGCTTTTCTTCCAAGTTGTTGCCCAACTAATAATCCCCCTCCAAATGTCAGTGACTGAGTGATTATTCCGCCTGTTTCCCAGAACGTATGGATGCTTATGGCGGTGGTTAGTCCTATTAATCTTGTTATAAAAAGGGGAGTATTTATATAGGGGTTGTCGACATATCGTTTTGTGAAGTTCCAGTTTTGCCAACCTGTAAGGGGCTTGGGTGTAGGAAAGCTATCGTCTATGAGTTCTAGTTCAAGGCAGTCTTCTTTGAATTGAACTAGTGATAGACAGTCTATATTTGAACTTAGGGCTTGGTTTATGGCAACTTCTTTTTGTTTTAAGAAAGGAAATTTGATAATGACGTTCGCTATGGCAGAGAGATGCCCTAGTAAAAGTAATAACGAAAATATATATGGAGGATGAGGCACAGGTTCAATAAGTTCGGTCGTTATGTATGGCGGTGTTTCTGGATTTTGAAGATAACGTGCTCCGGTGTAGATTGCAGCTAAACAATACCATAATTCTAGGCTAACAAAAGTCCCTTTATTCAGTTGTCTGAAGAACTCAGCATTACGGTAGCGTTTTTCCTAGGCTGTAAATTGTTTTTTCCAGATTTCAAATCTACCTTGATGTTGTTCTTGTTGTTGGCCATTATAATTGTTGAGTAGCTCGTTGATCGCTCTTATTAATGGTTGTCTTATCTGTTGTTTGGCAAACTCTACAGTTAGTTGCTCAATAGAACTCTGATGAGGAATGGTTCCTTTTAGATTTATAAGGTTGCTATCAATTAAGGTATTCCAAAGGTTGTTCTTTTGTGCGATTGTTAGAGACTCAGTTTCAGGGTGTAGTGCCTTCTGAAACAATGGTTGAGTAAGCCGTGTTTTTATGATGCGGTCTTCCCATTTGAAAAAGGTTTTTCGTAATATTTGATAGTGTAATAGTTGGCGTGGTAGTTGACCCTGAATTAAGGGTGGGTATACAGACTGAAGAACGTGTTCAGTCCTTCTATTAGTTCTTGTCTTCAATGACTCTGTTTGTAAAATTCGTAGTTTACAAGGATAAGGGGGTGATTCTATAGGACTTAGTTCAATGATTGACCCACGATCCTCTTGTTTCTTCTCGTCATTGGTTTCAGGGGTCGGTTTGATGTGAATGATATGATCATGGTTATTTGTTGTAGGGGCGTGTGTGGAGCGATGTTTTAGTTGAAATAGTCGGATAGTATTTATTTGAGATGTCGTGTTTTATTTGTTAGTACTGACTAGTTTATTCATCATGTGACTCCTTTGATGGATCTTAATGAGAATTTCTTTTCTTTCAATAGTGCTTGATTTCGTTGCTTGGATAGTGTGCCTGATGGCCAATAAAAATAGGTGTTGTCATAGGTTTTAATGGCGTGGATAAACCGTAACCTAGACTATCCGGGGTGTTTTTTGGGTGTGGTTTTTGATAGAATAGACTTCTATTTATTATTTATAAAAGCTGTTTTACTATCTATTTTAAGGATTATAATTGGATATTCTTCCTACCATATTTACCTTATTATATCGTTTTTCTCTATAGTGTATTGCTTCTATTTGTGTGTCTTTCTTTTCCCCTATACTTTATTTAATTAATTGTTATGGCGGGTGTTAATGACAGGAAACTAACTCAGTATCGAGGCGTTGTTAACTTTTGGTGTAGGACTATTTCAAAGTCTCGAATATCCAGGGGCTTATAAACTAGACTCAGGTTCTTTTGTTCTTTTTCTAATATCTGGGTCAGGTTTTTTGCATATAAGTCACCGGTATAGATAAAGGCGGTGATGTTGGGAGCGAGTTTTTTTAGTTTGTAATAGGTGTCTAGCCCGTTTAACCTGGGCATTTGGTAGTCCAGGATCACGCCGTCATAGCGGTGTTTAGTGTAGAGGCGGATGGCGTCTTGTCCATTTGTGGCGGTTGTGACCGTTAGGCCTAGTTTTTTTAAGAGTTTTTCTGTTGTCCTTAGGACGAGGTGATCATCGTCCACAACTAAGAGCTGGATGTCTTTTTTTAAGGCGTCTTGTTGTTGTTGTTGTTGTTGTTGTTGGTTGTTTTTGAGTGGTTTTTTGATACACGGAAATAAGAGTTGGAAGGTGGTTGTTTCATTCTTGGAATGCGTGAGAATATAACCACCATGGGTGGTCATGATGCCTTTGACAACGGATAGGCCTAGCCCTGTTCCTTGTCCTGTCTCTTTGGTGGTTATAAAGGGATCGAAGAGGGTGTCTTTAATGTGGTCAGGGATCCCCTCGCCGTTATCCGTAATCTCAAGGCTGGCGTAGTGTCCTTCTGGAATGTTGTTTTCTGAGGATAGGGTGGGGGTTATGGTTTTGTGTGTGACTAAATAGGTGATTTTTGGGAGTGACTGTTTTTCTAACGCGTCTCGAGCATTAATCGTGAGGTTGAGAAGCACTTGGTGGAGTTGGGTTGTATCGCCTTTTATGATGAGTGGGTTGGGGTGGTAGGTGTAATGGGTGTGAATAGGTTTACTAGCTAAACGTTTTAGCATGGTTTCAGCGTTTTGTATGACCTGATTGAGTTCGATGGTGTTGTATTTGGGTTTATCGTCCCGTGCAAAGCTGAGGAGCTGTTTGACAATGTTTTGGGCCTGGGTTGTGGCGGTATCAATCATGTCCAAGGATTCGAAGGTTTCTGGATCAGACGTCTCCTCTTTTAGGAGTTGGACGGTGGGTTTGATGACCCCCAATGTATTATTAAAGTCATGAGCAATACCGCCTGCCAAGGCGCCAATGGCTTCCACTTTTTGTGACTTGAGTAAGGCAGGTGCTTGAATGAGTTTTTTGTTTAACGCCAGTTGTTCATCTTGGCTTTGTTGGAATTGGAGAACGAGCCCTAAGAGCTGAGCAACATGGTTTAGATGTGATTGTTCTTCTGTGTTAGGGGTTTTGTGTTCAGAGAAATAGAGGGAACAGACCCCTAACATGGTGTTGGTATTTGAGAGTATCGGATAGGACCAACAGGCTTTTATGTTATATTGTTTAGCAATAGATATGCTAGCAGCCCAATATGGATGTGAGTTCACATCCTCTATGATGATAGGTTGTTTAGTTTTTGCTGCCGTGCCACAACAACCATTTCCGTTACCTACGGGGATATCTTTTAATAGGGACTTGTAAGCTACAGGGACGTTTTTATAGGCCTGGCTACACGATAAATGGCCATTAAGATGTGTGAGAATATAGGGGTGGGCACCAGGAATTAAGAGTGTGGCCAATTCAAGGATTTTATGGATGGTGCGAGAAGCATTGTAGTCTGTCATGAAGTCTGAGAGAACGGATTTAAGCTCATTTAATTGAGCCTCTTTTTTAGCTTGTTCTGT
>CAZIOF010000092.1:0-5074 GCA_964540745.1 uncultured Candidatus Marinamargulisbacteria bacterium | reverse complement strand
CCGTAGCCACTAATCCTGCAATATGAGCCATATCTACCATAAAAAAGGCTACACATTGTATAGCGATGTGACTAATACGTTCAAAATCAATTTCACGAGGGTAGGCAGAGGCTCCTGCTATAATCAATTTTGGTTTGGACTCTAAGGCTAAACGTTCCATTTCGTCATAATCAATACGTCCCGTTTCTTTTGAAACGCCATAAGGAATAACCTCATAGTATTTACCTGACACATTAACGGGCGACCCATGTGTCAGGTGCCCCCCATGACTCAAGTTCATTCCCATAATTTTGTCACCAGGATTTAATAAAGCAAAAAAGACCGCCATATTTGCTTGAGCACCTGAATGTGGTTGAACGTTCGCATGTTCTGAGCAAAAAAGTGCGTTAGCTCTATTAATTGCCAAACTTTCGACATCATCAACATGCTCACATCCTCCATAATAACGTTTTCCAGGCAAGCCTTCTGCGTATTTATTTGTCAACCAACTTCCCTGGGCTTGCATAACCGCTAATGACGTAAAATTTTCTGAAGCAATTAACTCTATTTTATGGCGCTGCCTACCTAATTCAGACTCCATAGCTGACGCCAGTTCCTCATCAACACATCTTATTGTTTCTAATACTTTCAACATAATTCTCCTCATCCAAGCTGAGCTATTCTTTGATTTCTTTCTCCAGAATAGGCTGCTCTTTCTTTATTAAGTCTAACTTTAATATACGTCGTTTCTGAACTTCCTTCACAATAATTGTAAATCCATTGTAGTCTATAGACTCACCTCTACTAGGAAATTTCCCAAATAGGCTGAGAACTAGTCCCCCTAGAGTATCGTAATCCTCATCCTTTGGGAACTCATGGGAAATTTTCTCCCCTAAATCATCTATATTCATCTTTGCGTCCACAATATAGTGCCCAGGCTTAATTTCAACAAATTCAAGTCCTTCATCTATATCATACTCATCATTTATCTCACCAATAATTTCCTCAATAATATCTTCAAGTGTCACTAACCCAGACATTCCCCCATACTCATCTACAACAATTGCTATATGCACACGTGCAGACTTCATCTGTTGTAACAATTCTTCTATATTTTTTGTTTCAGGAATAAAGACAGGATCACGAATAAATTTTTTAAGCATATTTTTTTCAGAGTATTCCATCTGAACAGAAATTAGGTCTTTTGCATAGACTACACCTATAATATTATCAATTTTCTCCTCAAATATAGGAACCCTTGAATGCCCCTTTTCCTTGATAAGATTTACAATATCTGAAATAGAACTATTGATATCCATACAAATCGCATCTGTTCGCGGCGTCATAATCTCTCTCACTACCGTCTCCGAAAAACGAAAAATACTATGAATCATTTGGCGTTCCTCTTTTTCTATAACCCCCTCTTCTTCCCCTATATTAACAATTGATTTAATTTCTTCTTCAGAAAGTAACTGGGTTTCCTGTTGTTGCGTAACCCCCAATATTTTTCCAGATATTGTTGAAAGCCCTTCAAAAACATAGATAAAGGGCATGAATATTTTTAAAATAAGTGCAATTGGTTTTGCCAACATAAATGCCCATTTTTCTGGGTCTTTTAAGGCTAACGTCTTTGGTGTTATCTCACCAAAGATCAATAAAATCACAGTCATAATAGCTGTAATAATCGCCATACCATAAACAAAGTTATGAACACCTAATTTATTTAACAAAACAAGAATTACAGAGGTTGCTAAGGCCGAGGCCCCAACATTTGCAATATTATTTCCTATTAGTATCGCCGTTATAAGCTTCTTCCGGTTTCGTAATACTTGGAAAAGTGCATCTACACCTTTTCTTTTTTGGTCAACTAGACTTCTTAATTTAATATTACTGATAGCGGTAAAGGCTGTTTCAGCGCCAGAAAAAAATGCAGATAAAAAGATAAATAAAAGAAAGATAAAAAAGGTTAGTAAATCGGCGTTATCCACCTGATAATCTTCTCACAGTTTGACTTTTTTGACTAGCATCAAACAAACTTTAATAGAAGCTTGTCAAAAAAGAGTATATACCCTGCTATAACCGCATGACTGGCCGTTAACAAAACGGCCCCTGCAGCAACATCTTTACTAAGCATAGCTCTATATTTTCGTTTTCGAGTTACCAAATCGATGGTTATCTCAATTGCCGTATTCACTGTCTCTGTTACCAAGACAAGTGTTATTGTTGCCCACAAATACATCCATTCAAAACGTGACAACTGCAGCCAAAGCCCTAGGAATATGGCCCCCCCACTCACAACAACATTAATCACCTTTTTTCGTTGTGACACGACGGTTTAACGTAGCCCTCTTAGCGCATAAACAACACTTTGAACAAATCTACTTCTAGAATGAGGTTCTTCAATCATTATCGTCTATACTCTTTAATAAGCGCTCTTGTTCACTATGCATTTCTTCTTTTTCTTCATCTGTATAGTCGCGATAGTCTAATAGATGCAAAATGCCATGAACTAACAAACGTTTAAGTTCCTGTTCAAATGATTGATTAAATTCCAAGGCATTCTTCTTAACAACTGGAATAGCAATATACACGTCACCAATAATATTGTCTAAAGTCCCTAAATTAAATGAAATAATATCTGTTTCATAAGTCCGATCTAAATATTTTTGATTGATATCCACTATCTCTTTTTTATCGATAAAACTAAATTCAAAAAAGCCTCGCTTAATAGCTACTTTTTCTAATACTTTTTTAATATACGGAGACACTTGAAAAGGGATATCAAATTTAGATTCCCCATTCACATGTATATCAATTGTTTTTGAATCTATCATCATTCTTGTGAATCTATATCTGGTTTCTTTTCTTCAGACTTAGACTGTGATTGCTCCATAATATTAGATAGTTCCTTTTTATAATCAAATCGACTATGATAAATGCCTTTAAAAACGTTTAAAAAACACTCTTTTATTTGATTTAGTTCCTTAAGACTGAGAGGACATTCATTAAGCTGATTATCCGAAAGCTTGTCCCAAAAGATTTTATCAATCAAATTTTCAACTTTTGTTAGGGTAGGTTTCTCTAATGATCGTACAGCCGCCTCTACTGAGTCAGCTAACATCAGAATACCGACCTCCTTAAACTGTGGCTTGGGGCCTGGGTATCTAAACTCTTCTTTTACTGGTTCTTCATTCTTTACATCTTCGGTCTTTAATATTTGAGTATAAAAAAAGGATACTAACGTGGTCCCATGGTGTTGTAAAATAAACTCTTTTAAAATATCTGGTAATTTATACTTCGTTGCCATCTCATATCCATCTTTAGTATGGGAGGCTATAATAATCTTACTCATTCTTGGGGATAACGACTGATGGGGATTTTCCCCTGACTGATTTTCGACAAAAAACATCGGTCTCTTTATTTTCCCTATGTCATGATAGTAGGACCCTATTCGACTTAACACAGGATCTGCATTAATTTCTTCAGCTGCGGCTTCTGATAAATTAGCAACCATCATGCTATGCTGATAAGTTCCCGGAGCTGTCATCATTAAACGTTTAAGTAAGGGGTGGTTAAGATTTGCGTACTCTAATAGTTTTTGCTGAGTTGTAATTTTAAATATACTCTCAAAATATGGGAGAATTGCTAAAGAAATCATACTGGAAAACACGCCGTTGAATAGGCCTAATAACATATTCCCTACGAACCAGATAACTTGAGCTTCTTCTTTAAGCAACCCTATCATAACAATCAAAACAATATTCATAACCCCAACAATATAGCCCGCTGCAATAAGTTCAGTTCTCTTATACTTCTTATAGGTGGCAAAAGCTGCAGTTGCGTTTGATAAAAAAAGATACGCAAACAATAAAAAGTCCATCTTAAACATCACCGTCGCTAATACACTAATAATAGTGCCCGTTAGCAATGAAATATTGGGCGTTACTAATAGAGATAACACCATAGCTGCTAGTGGAATAGGGATTAAAAATTGATACTCAAGTAGGTTAAAAGGTATTCTTGAAATTGAAATGTTTTTTAAAATAAGGGAGATGACTAAGACCAACATTATCACGCTATACGCCAAGGCAAAATACTTGATATTTTTATAAATACGATAGTTAAAATAGTAGATAAATCGTTCTAACATTAAAAACAATAAAAAAGTCATGAGTAAAATACCAATAAATTTATAAATATTTGCTTTAACGCCGTATATATTTAATGCTTTTAACTTGTCTATATGTGTACTAGTAACCACATCTCCTTCATAGATAAGAACTTCTTTATGACGAATTCTGGTTGTAAATGGAATAACTTTTCCTAGTTCTTTTTGGATTTTTAAATCTGTTTCCTTTTCATCTAAAACCCTATTAGGTCTCAGATACATCGTCAGCATAGTAAAAATAAAGTGTTCGTTAGACGGCCCTAAATCAACACCCTTTAATCGTTCATGAAGTCGTTTCTTAATGTTACTATTATCAATATCCCTAAGCCCGTCACTGAGCATTAATTCAGCATTTTGAATGGTAAAATATTTTAATGTTGCAAATGATTTATTATCTAAAGAAACCATGTGATCAATGAGCTGATTATCTAAGAATGATAGCGACATATCTAATTCGTGAATGACGCCCGCCTTAATCTTCTTTCTATACTCTTCTAGAAGTACAAATGCGTTTGTAATTTCGGCTTTTACTAGGCTATTTACCTCTTTATTTATGGAATATATATCCTCGACTGCTATTCGCCGCTTCTCTCCAAGCTCCTTAGTACGCCTTTTATCATCTTCCGTCTGAAATTCAATAGATCGAGGCGCATAGACCGTCTTTGGCGACGTCACCCCTTTTTTCACTGAAAAGCTATATGGTATATAGGGGGTAAATACAACTATCGTTACCAAAAGGACGCCCATAGAAACCAGAAGTCCCCTAAAAAGAGTTTTTGTTGCTATCTTTTTAAATAGTGAGCCATTCAACATGTTCAAATCGCCTAAACCAAGTCATTTGCCGTTTTGCAAATTGTTTGGTTGTTGTTTTTATCCATTCTATCAGTTCCTTCTTACTGAGACTACCATTCAAGTATGAAATGGTTT
>CAZIOF010000091.1:0-12028 GCA_964540745.1 uncultured Candidatus Marinamargulisbacteria bacterium | reverse complement strand
CGCAATTGCCGTATATGTATCGTTGCGTTTATCTCGTCTAGAAACCTCATAATACGTTTGTCTATTGTCTGAACTCTTTCACAGACAAGACAGGAGATGTGTTGATGAGGGATTTCTTTTAAAAATCGAGATAGAGAATTGAACCAGGTGTCGTTAAAGAGTTGTCGTTCTCGAGCGGAGGTTAGATAAACCCTCTGGTGTGTTCGAGTCATACTCATATAAAGAAGCCTTTTCTCAATGTCTAGTAACTTGGGGTCGACTTGAGCTTCATAATGAGGGATTAACCCTTCTTCTACACCCGTTATAAAGAGGACCTTTGTGTAGAGCCCTTTCATGTGGTTTAGTGTGCATATTGTGACGGAATTCTGAAGATCGGGACTATTTTTTTTGATTAATTCTTCTTGGACGATTGGGTCGATAATGGTAGATAGAAAGTGTTCAAGAGATCGGTTGTTGTTATCGACCATGTTGATAAATTTATAGATACTTTCTATTTCTTGCCAAGACGACAGCGTATTATCTTTGATTAACATTTTTTTGTAGTGTGTTTTATCTAAGATTCTTTTAATGAGGCCCGCGATTGTAGTGTTGGGTTGCTTGTTATACCAGTCTTGTAATTCGTTTGTTATTTTGAATAATTGGGTTACCTTATCAAAGCAATATTGTCCATGGCTTAAATCTGATTTTGTTAATTTATATATAGGTTTATTGTGTTTCATAGAGCATTGAAGGAACTCCATTAAATTAGCTCGGGTAAGTTTGTGGAGTCTTCCTATCCTCAAAAAGGCTTGGTTATCACAGGGGTTTAGGACTAGTCTTAGGTAGTTGATAAGGTCCCGAATACCATATTTATCAAAAAAGGATTCTTTTCCTAATAGTCTACTTGGGATATCGACTTTATTAAGTTGCTCTGCAATGGCGTTACATTGGTCCTGTGTTCTTGCACAGATTGTGAGGTCTTTCCAAGAATAGTTGCTTTCTTTTATCAATGTGTTTAATTTTTCAGTGATAAAGTCTAACTCATCCTTGTTATCCCAAGCTGTATAGTGAAGAATTGCTTGGCCTGAGGTATTGTGTGTGTTGCAGTAGATAGGTCTTTTTTTGAATAAGGGTTTTATGGCCTCCATGATAGATTTTGAATTTCGGTAATAGCGTGATAAATTGAGTGTTTTTGCGTTTTGATAGTCCTTCTTGAATTGGAGGATGGGTAACTCATCTTTACTCAAATGTTTACTAATGTTTTGATGACTATCTCCCGCTGCATAGAAATAGTCGACCTGTGCTTGAATGAGCTGGCATAGATGTCGTTGTGCGACATTAACATCTTCATAATTATCGATGATGACGCTTTGATAGTTCGTTCCGAGTATCTGTTGTGCCTCTTCCTGGTTTTTTAAAATCTCTGCACATAGTAGAGGAAGATCGTCCTCATCAAGGATGTTATTAATTTTTTGATAGGATTGATACCGACTGTATATATGTCTCAATGTATCTGTAGCTACCCCTTCATTTTTGGATAGGTCATCAGGGTTCATTAGTTGTTGCTTGTATTGCTGGATTTTCAGGAAACAGTCAGATGAGTTTTCTGAAATGTCGTCGGCGTTAAGGATTTGCGTGATAATATAGCGTTGCTCAGATTCAGATATAATGGTGAAATTATGATTCCAACCCAGTTTATGGATGTGTTGTTGTAGAATCTTAATGGTCAAGTCCCTAAAGGATATGACATTTACATGTGGCGTATTTGTTACTTTAGACATCAATTGTTTTAGATAATTGGTTGTGCGTTGATTGAGTGTTGAGACGAGGATTTTTCTAGGGTTTATACCTATATCTTGTATCAGGTGAGCCACTTTATAGGCGAGAACAAGGCTTTTTCCTGTTCCTGTTGGACCAGTAATGAGTAATGGTGATGCTGTGTAAGCAACTGCCTGTTGTTGTTCAGTTGTGAGTTTAACAGCCATAATGAAGAGTTCCCCCCCTTTCGCTCTGCTGTTTAGTTATGTTTATTTTATTTTGTTAATTTATAAATGGTGTCTAATAGCGACAGCTGTACCTCCGATTTTAGTTTCTCTGTCTTTGGCGTTATACCCATACAATAGTACGCCTCATATTCTTTTGGTAAATCTGAAAACCATGTCTTATTGGCATTGAGATGGATAATTCCTTGAATAATGAACGCCTGTCGTGTTTTTCTTAATGAGAAAGCGACCACCTTCTTTGTTTTGTAATATAATTCAAAAGGGTTATGGTAGCTTTGACAATAGTCTATATTATTATTCTTACTTACAGTTTGGGTGTTTAGTTCAAACTCAATTTTTCTGAAAGCTACTTGAATCATTTTGCTGATTTGGCTTAACTTTGATTTCAATGACTTTTTAAAGAAAGGGTCTTCCGTAGTAGAGGTCACAGAGAAGACGATATCATCAGGGCAGTGGAAGACGATGCCGCCGCCAGTTATTCGTTTAGAATGATCTATTGCTTTTAGTGGCTCTGGAAGGTCTTGTTTGTAGCTGTATGTTATGCCACTATTTTTCCAAGGGTAAACTCTAAAGATACGTTCTTTGCTTAAGGCAACTTGGTCTAGAAGTTGTTGATCATAGTTCATATTGTCTTTAGCAGAATCAAAGTTGGTATCTAGTAGTAATGTTTTCAAATAAGTCTCCTTTGCTGTTCAGTCTAATTTAGTTGTTTACCCAGTGTCTAGTATTTATGTTGGGTCAAAAGATTACTAAATAATAGTGCATAAAAAATATCGTTAAAGTCTTTTGGTTTCCAGTCACAAATGGTTAGTGTTAAGGCAGATTCGTTTGTTAAATGGTGAGTAGATTGAGTTACATTTTTTTTCTTTACTGAATCTGTTGTCTTAACGATTGTCATGTGTTGGTCCTTTCTTATTACATGTTTTTGTTCCATTTCTATGACATTATTATACACTCTTATATATACCCATTTTGAGTTCAAATTAAACATTAGAATTTTTAGATGTATTTCATATCCTTTTTAGATCAGGTTAATATGTTTAAAAAACTTGTAAATAGGGCATAGTATAAGATAGTGGATTGTCTTTATCGATCCTAATTAGATTGGAAGGGGGATTTATGAATCCAGTAGATTGTATTAAACAGGAAATAGAGAGTATTCGAAATATGTTGAGTATTTTGGATATCATGAGTAAAAAGATGGATAAAGGCGAGATGGTTAAAGCGGGCGATTTGAAGAAAATCATTAACCTATTAAGCGTTTTTGTTGATCAGTGCCATAACAAAAAAGAAGAGATGTTATTATTTCCTATGTTAGATTCGGTTTCAGCTGAGGATAAAAAACATCTTAATGATTTGAAAGAGGAAAGTATGTTGGGTCATGAGTATATGGTTGAGTTGATGGATGCGGTTAGACAATATCAAGGCGGGGATAACAGTGTGATGCCAAAAATCAAGAATTTGTCTCATAAATTTATTGATTTAGAGACCCATCATTTAGATGAAGAAACCCAGTATTTGATTCCCTTGTTGTCAGCTTTTGTTAATAAGGAGAATCAAGTTCAGTTAGAAAAAGATTTTGAAACTATGGACAATGAGCTATTTGGTAAGGCCTCTTTATTCCAGAAGGCGATGTCCCAAATAATGGGTGATTTGTCCCGTGTATATATAGGTAAGGATTCTCATAATTAGGTGACCTGATCTCAGTTCTATTTTGGTGTTGTTTTTCTTAGGTTTTTTACTGTCCTGAAGAAGCTTGTTCTTCAGGAGGATGGATTGTAACTTGCTATGGCTGAAGTCGCCTTTCACTGATAGTTGTCACCTCAATCTTCAATTCCCTGATCCCATTTTTAAAGAGTCTTTTGTTGATTTAAATCCATTCGGCCGAATGCCGAGGTTTAGCTATATAATCGCTCATTTTATCAGCGCCCAGAAAGGATCTTGGGGAGAACGGCTAGATTTTTCTTGTTTTAAGGTGTCGTCTGGCTGTAGAATAGTTATCTATGATTCTAAAGATTATTCGCTATACGCTTGGTCAATTTATTGTGATTCTGAGTTCTATGTTTCGTCCGGTTCGGAAGGGTCGGTCGTCCAGTGATCAAGAACGTGTGGATCAGGAGACTCAGTCACTGGCTTTATACCAGTTTTATCGGTGTCCCTTTTGTGTGCGTGTGAGGCGGATGATTGACCGGTTGAACTTATCCATTGAGTATCGTGATGCACACCATGACCCAAGACATCGTAAGGAATTGAAGGCTGGTGGTGGGAAAATCAAAGTGCCATGTTTACGTATCGAGGAAGATGATAGCGTGACCTGGATGTATGAATCTCTCGCCATTAATGCCTATTTAGAGAAACGTTTCTCCTAAGTTTACTTGCATTATAAAACACTCATCAGGCTGTTCGGGTGTAAGTGGGGTTAAGAGATTGACCAGTTGTTGATACCCCCTTTTTTTAAGCCATATCCAGTGCTGTTTTGCCGTTATTGTTTGTTAGTTTAGGAATAGCTTGGGCATTAATAAGGATGCGCACAATGTCGTCATGATCTTTGCTTGTGGATAAATGAAGAGGTGTATTTCCCCATCTGTTTTTGGTATTGATCTTGGCGTTGAATTAAAGAGTGCTAGGACACTGTTTTTATGGCCTTGGCTTGCAGCCTTGTGTAGGGGGGGTGTAACCAACCTTATTGGTTATATGGAGGTTGGCGTCTGCTTCATTGAGTGCTTGTATGACTTCTGATTGGTTACTTTTTGCGGCCTTGTGTAGGAGGGTGAGGCCTTTATCATCTTTAGCATCGATATCGACTTCATTGGGGAGTAAGAAATACCACTTCTCTGTGAGTGTGTTTATGGGGTTCGTGCTTTGGTGTTCTTTAACAGGAAGTGATTTAAACATTTAGGACCACCTTTTTAGTCAATTATTTTTGGATATAGATGATGTTGTAAATCCATCGTTGGGGCTGTCAATTGATGGATTATGCTGGGGTGTTGTTTTGAGGAAGAAATGAGCAAGGTTTTTAGAAGTTAATGGATGGTGGCCAACTATGCTTTTTAGATCTTAATATTAATATAATTGTTATTGAGATTCATTATATCTTATGCGATAATAGCTTTTCATTTTGTTCGCTGGGCGCTGTCCTTATTTTTAATTAGAAATGGAGTTGTTTTTGTGAAAAATATTAAAAAGTTGCTTTATATATTAGTCTTAATCCTATTAGGTGTATCTTCTTTGTCATATGCAGAAGAAACTGATCAACAATCGGGAAGTATCATTAAATTGTATCCAAACATAACAGGAGACTTTTGGTCTTTTTTAAAAGGGACGAAAGTTGAACTGTTAAATCAAAAATCTAAACATAATTATAGTTTTTGGAGCTTTTCTGGGTCGATGGATGATAGTGATGCTAGTATTGTAACTGATAGTAATAATAAACAATGGGCAACCGCTTACTCATTGGCGATTGGATATGGGACCATATCTTATGTCTCTCATAACATTTGGGATAGTTTTAATAAAAATAAAATTGCTTTTTCTTACCGACATATGGGTTTAGAATCGGCTAATGAGTCAAGTAGTGAAGCAACAAGTATTGTTGGTAATAATAGCGATACTTATGCGTTAACTTACGTTTATTCATTAGGTGTTGAAAAGACAATTATTGAACAATTTAGATTAGGTGTTGAAGCAGACGTGTTTGATGCAAGCATTTCATATAACCGTATTTCTAAAAGAAGGACAGAAGAGGCTTCTAATGTTGTGACGGCTGATTCAGATAGCCTAGAAAAGAGATGGGGCGTAGTCGCACAGTTGTTAGGGGCTTTTAGAGTGTATGCCACTGTCCTATTTTAGGGCTATTAATCAGAAACAGCCTTGTTTTGTAAGGCACAAGTATTGGTATAGGTGGTTGTAAAGCCTTAAAAGATTGCTCGACTATCTTGAGGGCTAACCCTACCGTTGGCGTGATATGAGGTGTTAGTGTTTCCCGTAATGCTGCAGGTGTGTTAACAGAGAAGTGTTTCGGTACGACGATTTTAGTGAGCGGATTACATCGGTAACGGATAATGAGGCACTTTTTTAGTTTTCAGGGTATTTACTGGTGGAACATCACGATTTTATTGTAGTGATAATATAGGTGTGGATCACTATGAGGGTTGTGGCACCGTTAATGTGAGGTAGGTTTTATGCCGTTTTCCATGACGCAGGTGGCGTCTATTCCGCCGCGAGTGTTGTAGACCGTTTTGATATTGAGGTACTGTGGTGCTAGGCAGTCCCAAAGGTCTTTGAATAATCGATTTGTAGCGGCTTCTTGGTAGATGCCCACGTTTCGGTAGGAAACGAGATAGTATTTTAAAGATTTTAATTCGACACAATAGGTATTTGGGACATAGTTCATGGCGAGCAATCCAAAATCGGGGAGACCGGAGAATGGACAGACACAGGAAAACTCTTTGGTAGAGTAGGTAATGGATTGTGTCTTACCAGTATACTCAAATCGTTCAAGAAACGATGTGTTGATCGCGTTTTCCGATTCGAATGTAAATACCTTTCCCTCTGCAATAGCCATTTTTTTATCTTAGCATGACCCTAACTTATTTTCTATTGGGTCGTTTTTATGAAAAATAGTAGGTGGATACAATTTTTTTTGATAAGTTAACGATAATTATGATGATACCGATATTCATAAAAAGGGGAACCTCAACAATGGTAGGTCTCTACCAGGGAGTATAACGTGTGTTTAGGACGCTTTATTATACTAAGCAGTATAGTGGTGTTTTTTTTCATATTAGGATGTGAGCGTTCGCCTCTATTAGAGGATGCTCAGACACAGCCATTAGCCGAATTTGAGGGGCAACCGCCTCAATGGGGGATGCTTGGCGGAGATGAGTCTCGTTCAAATCGGACGGCTTGTGTGGGCCCTTTTCAAGAACCTGTAGGGCAGGTTCTGGTGACACGAGAGAGTCCTTTAGTGGGCGCTCTCATTATTGATGAAGAGGGTAACAGTTACCTGGGGTCGGGGACGTCATTTGCCAGGTATATGGCAGATGGACAACGGCGTTGGTCTCTTGACGTGCGTGGTCGGATTGAGTCTTCGGCGGCATTGGATATGTTTGGTGTGTGTTATGTAGGGACCTTGGAAGGTGTTCTTTATGCCATTTATCCAGACGGACGTGTGAAGTGGCAGTTAGAGTTGGAGGGTCCTGTTGTTTCGTCGCCCATTGTGGATGATCAAGGCCGTATTTATGTGGCCACATTATCGGGGACGGTCTATGTGTTTTATCGGGATGGGACGTTGCGTTGGTCTTATTCATTTGGGGATTCTACCGAAGGGGACTTGGCTTTAGGCTCTCAAGGTAACATTTATGTGGGGGTCAACGATAGTCGGTTATATGCCCTTGATTCGGAGGGGTCGCTGATGTGGTCCTATGAGGCGCTAGATAAGATCCGTTCTGTGCCTTCCGTTTCTCCTGAGGGAGATATACTGTTTGGCGCTGACGATGGGCACTTATATGTGCTTACAGCTGAAGGTCAACTAAAGTGGTCTTACGATTTAGAAGGGCCTGTGGTGACCATTCCTGTTATGGATGATGACGGCACCATCTATGTGTCGTCGCGTTTAGGTGACTTAGTTGCTTTGCGTGATGGCGAGTTACTGTGGACACTAACGGGCTCTGGATTTAGTGATGTCTTGATTGATAGGAATAATCGTTTATTTGTATGTTCAGAATCAGGTGACTTATATGCGCTAAGTAAAGAGGGGATGGTTCTTTGGCGTGTTGATTTAGGTGAACGACTTGTGTCTAGCCCTATTTTAGATCAGAACGGTCGCTGTTATGTAACAAGTTGGACAGGTCAACTTTGGGTATTTGAATAGTGAGCTAACTGCCCTACAATCGTGTTGATTATTTATGATATAAACATATCTCGTCTTATCTAGGCATTTCCGTAAGGTAGAGCACTACTTAATTTTTGCCTAGTTGAAGAGGTCCCTTATGGTTAACGCAGGTCTTACACGTGGATATTTGTTTGTTTTGTAGAAATACGTGATTTATGGGCAAAATGACCATTGTGTTGACGATGGAAAATGGGGTGTCTCATATGTCATGTGTATGATTTAGTAGTCGTTACCTTGTATATCGGACTGAATTATTTATGACAAGGTCTCTGAATATAAATCATTTACCAACACGATTGTTAATCATTTAGACTAGCGAGTGGGGGTGAGTTATTACGAAAGGATGGGTTTCTAACCGTCATTTTTTATTTATTGTTTGTGGTAACATGCTTGTTATGTCCATGTTTAAATTGAAGAAGCTAACCTATATTTTTATTTTTTATATTTTTTCCCTTATTGCTCTTGCGGAGGCATTTATGCGATGGGATGGTCGTTGGTCTTATTATGAAGGTTTGACCAACTATATTAAAAAAAATGAACCGTATGTTCATAGCCCTAATCAAGAGTTATATTATGAAGATCGACATAAGGAATTTTGGTATAAATTATCGTGTAACTCTTTAGGCTTAAGAGATATAGAACATCCTATCAAAAAAGAAAAAAATGAATTTCGTATTCTTTGTTTAGGTGATTCTTTCACAGAAGGGTATGGGGTTGATTTTGAGGACTCTTGGCCTCGGCAATTAAGTCGCATCTTTGAAGAAAAGGGTGTTTCGACCAAGATATCAGTGATGATGGGGGGGCGGTATCTATGTGACCCGTTTTTGTGCTTTGATCGACTTAATCGATTACTACTGCCTTATCAACCTGATTTAGTATTGCTTCCTATCAATGGAACAGATTTTAGTGATGCGATGCGTTATGGAGGGCTGGAACGTTTTGGATCCGTATACGCCCCTGTTTCAAAGGAGGCTCACAAATTGCAGTTAGTGGGTGATACCGTTATCAGAGGACTTTTTTTTGGAGCTTTTGATACACGTAAATATATATTTCCGGTATGGTCTTTACGTCGACTTATTTTGGATGCGTGTTGTAGGTGGTCTCATTTAGCGCGGGGCGTTTGTTTTGGGTTGTTTGGGTTTTCAACTGATTTTTATTCGCCTAGTGAGAAGTATAGATTTGAGTTAGAGTTGTTTTCTAAGTTTCAGGGGCTTTTAGAGAAATTTAAAGAACTAGGAAAGGAAAATGCCTTTCAATTTGTACCCGTTCTTTTTCCTTTGTTGACCGATCATAGGGATGTTCAATGGCCTTATTACTTGGAGAGGGGATTTTCGGATAATCATCAGCTTAACCTCTTTCCTTTTTTTGAAAATATGTCTTTGGTGGAAAAACAAAGTCATTATTGGCCATTGGATACTCATTTTAATGAAAAGGGGTATCGTGTTTTTGCGGAGCAAGTGGCCCAATTTTTAATCAAGTCTCAACTTGTACCGGTAGAAACAGACTGAAGCTTTCTTGTCTTACCTAAGGGCGTCTACTATAATAGCTTAGTTTAAGACTTTATTTAAATTAGAGGCGCAGCATGTCATCACGTACACTATACGATAAGGTTTGGGACCTACATAAGGTTGCTACATTGCCTACTGGACAAGATCAGGTTTTTATTGGTCTGCATTTGGTTCATGAGGTTACAAGCCCTCAGGCCTTTGATATGCTTCGTGAAGCTGATTTAGAGATGGCGTTTCCAGAACGGACGTTTGCGACCTTAGATCATATTGTGCCTACTCATAGTCTCCAGCGCCCTTTTCAGGATAATCAGGCAGAGTTGATGACCCAGGCCCTAGAAAAAAATGTTCAGGCTAGTGGGGTCCAGTTTTTTGATTTTGAGTCTAAGAAACAAGGCATCGTTCATGTGATAGGCCCTGAATTGGGTTTGACACAGCCGGGGATGACCATTGTATGTGGGGATAGTCATACGAGTACCCATGGTGCTTTTGGGGCGCTTGCTTTTGGAATAGGGACAACTGAAATTAGAAATGTTTTAGAAACCCAGACCTTGGGTTTGAATCGATTAAAGGTACGTCGAATTCATTGTGAGGGGGCTTTACAACGGGGTATTTTTGCAAAAGATGTGATTTTAGCGATTATTCGGAAGTTAGGTGTGATGGGCGGGATCGGTTATGCCTATGAATATGCAGGGCCTGCGATTGAGGCCATGTCTATGGAAGAACGCTTAACCTTGTGTAATATGAGTATTGAGGGTGGTGCTCGGATAGGTTACGTAAACCCGGATCAAGTCACTTTTGATTACTTAAAGGGACGTGAATTTTCGCCAAAAGGTGAGGCTTTTGATAAAGCGGTTTCCTATTGGTCGTCTATCGCGTCTGATCATGATGCCGATTATGATGATGTGATGACTCTTGATGTAGGAGGCCTTTCGCCTATGGTGACATGGGGGATTACCCCTGCTCAGTCTTTGGGGGTGGATGAATCACTTCCTTTGGTATCGTCGTTTTCTCAGGCTGATCAAGGGACTGTTGAACAAGCCTATCGCTATATGAAGTTTGAACCTGGGGCATCTATTAAGGGCCAGCCCATTGATGTGGCTTTTATTGGTTCTTGTACGAATTCTCGGATGAGTGATTTGCGTGAGGCGGCAGCCATTTTTAAAGGGAAAAAAGTATCATCGTCGGTGAAGGCGATTGTTGTCCCAGGGTCTCAGCAGGTTAAAGAACAGGCTGAATCTGAAGGTCTTCATGAGGTGTTTACTGAAGCGGGTGCAGAGTGGCGTGAAGCCGGTTGTTCCATGTGTTTGGCTATGAATCCAGATAAGTTGGAGGGCGATCAAGTGTGTGCATCTTCTAGTAATCGAAATTTTATGGGGCGTCAGGGAAGTCCTACAGGCCGTACCTTATTGATGAGCCCTGCTATGGTGGCTGTAGCGGCAATTGAAGGAAGGGTGCAAGATGTTAGAGATTATGTCTAAAGAGGCGCGTCAAGCATTGAAACGGTCCTTTATTTCAGGGACCGGTGTGGTGATTCCAGGTAAGGATATTGATACGGACCGGATTATGCCTGCTCGGTTCTTAAAAGAGATTACCTTTAAAAATATGGGGAATTATCTGTTTTATGATGAACGTTTTGGGTCAGAGGGGCAATTGTTGGATCATCCTTTGAATGATAATCGGTTTAAAGGGGCCTCTATTTTGGTTGTTGGTGAGAACTTTGGCTGTGGATCGTCTCGTGAACATGCGCCTCAGGCGATTCTTCGTTCGGGTTTTAAGGCTGTCGTTGGTGTTTCATTTGCAGATATATTTTCTGGGAACTGTCGGTCATTAGGGATTCCTACTGTTGCGGTTGATGCGTTATTGGTGGATGATATAATGAGGGCTGTTCAAGGTGACCCGTCACTAGTTTTGTCTGTATGTATTGATACTAAGAAAGTGACCTATGGTGGGACTCAAGTGGATTGTAACTTGCCAGAGGATCGGCGCCAGGTGTTTCTCTCAGGAACTTGGAATGGGACGGCCTTATTAAAAGCAAATATGGGTGAGGTGCAGCAGGTTGCTCAACGATTGCCTTATATGACAGGGTTTTTGTAGCGTGCATTTTTCGTTGTGTTATCAGTGGCTAATGGTTTGATGTGCCTAACTGCCTGAATCGAAGGGTGTCATTTTTGACTTATTTTGAGAGAGCTTTCTTTAATTTTTCTTTAGCCTGTTTTGCTGCCCAGCGATAATGATACTCTGAACAAAATAGGTCTTTTAACGTGGCGTTTAATTCTCGTTTTAAGGAGACTAATTTTTCCTTGGGGATTGTGATATCTTTTCGCTCAAATCGAGGCTGTAGGTTGTTCATCGCTTTTATAATATCTAGGGATATATTGTTATTGTAGGTAAAAAGACCTTTTTGGAGGCGTATATTTGTATTCAATATTGGTTTCTTAGTCTTAGGAGGTATGTTTTTATGTTTTTTTGTATCCTGATTTCGTGTGAGATGACCACATGGGTCATAGATTGAGACTGGGAAGACTGTTTCATCTATATAATGTTGTTTTTGATTTATATCATCCTTAGTTGTTTTAAGATATAAATTAGTAATGGTGGGTTGAACAACATTGTTATCATAATGACTATAGTATATGGCAGTGAGT
>CAZIOF010000090.1:0-3826 GCA_964540745.1 uncultured Candidatus Marinamargulisbacteria bacterium | reverse complement strand
CTTCAGGATGCGTTTGTAAGATTAATATGCGCGCCGATATCGAATTTAGAATCGTGTTTATCTGCGATCTTAAGTGATCCGTTGTTTGATCAGGAGGGTGTTAAGGCGCATATACAAAACTATTTAGAGGAATTTATAATGTTGATAAACGAGACCCATCATCGGTTAGTCGTTATTGAGTCGTCTTGGTATCTGATGCAAGAGGATTTACTAACAGAGGGTCTTCTCTATCGCGACTTGATTAAACGATTTGGGATTCATTTATCCTCGTTGGAAGATGAGCTTAGTTTAACAGTGAGGCAAAGCAATTTCGTTGCGGCTATTTCTGATCTCCAGGACGTATGCAACTCCTTAGGAATCGATTTTGTTTATAACAATAAGGAGATCAAAACGGTGAGTTGGGACTTTGAAGTAGATATGACAGATCCCGAAACAGCCATACAAGCCATGGCTATTGACAATCAAGGGGTTGTAGAGACCGATTTATGGCAGTCATTCTTAGATGGCGATGGTTTTTTTGAACAGGGTGAGCAGGTAAAGGTCCTGGATGAAAAAACCCGAAAAATTTTAGAGACAGTATTCACCTTATTGAAAACGGAACGGCAGACGAAGCGTGTTAAGAAGGAAATCGAAGCGCAGGATCGGTTAAAGGTATTGGATTGGTTTTATTTGCATCGGTATGGGGTCACCTTCAAGCTGTCTGAACAGGATCGGACGCTTTTTAATCGGCTCTTAGGACTTGAAAATATTCCAACATATGATCTGCCTAAATCACTGAAAGGCCAATTACGTGACTATCAAAAAAGTGGTTATGCTTGGCTTTGTTTCTTGTATGAAAGTGGATTTGGTGCATGTTTGGCAGATGATATGGGTCTAGGTAAGACCATCCAAGCTCTTTGTCTAGTAGCTGCTATTCAAAATGGTGATCTAAAGTCAAAAAGTGGTAGTTTGAGCCATCTAGTCGTTGTCCCACCTAGCTTATTATTTAACTGGGTGCATGAATTTAAGACATTTTTTCCAGAATTGAAGGTCTATGAATATGTAGGAAAAGATCGCTCTATTCCTAAGAAAGGTATGGATATTATTCTGACAACCTATGATATTGTTCGAATCGATATTAAGAAGTTAGCGAAGAGACAGTTCACGACCATTATTTTTGATGAAGCACAGCTTGTAAAGAATATATATTCGGGCCGAACATCTGCGGTACGGCAATTGAAGGGCGACTTCAAATGTTGTTTGACAGGGACGCCTGTAGAGAATCACTTGGGTGAATATTTTTCGATTATTGATTTGGTCTTGCCGGGGCTACTTGAGACCTATCAAACGTTTCATCAGAAAACGCGCTCAGGAGAGGGTGACTATTTGTTGCGTCGGACACGGCCTTTTGTTCTACGACGAACAAAGTCAAATATCCTAAAGGAGTTACCAGAAAAGTCAGAAAACACGGTCCGTTTGACCTTAACGGATACCCAAAAACAATTTTATGGGACTATAATAAAACAGGTTCGTGATAAGGTGAGTCAAGCCTACGAGAAAACAACAAAGGCCAAAGCGAGAATAACGGCTCTCACTGCCTTGCTTCGGTTACGTCAGCTGTGTATTTCGCCGCAGATCTTAGAGCCTACAGAGAGCTATGTTTCTCCAAAAATCAAATATTTAATAGACAAGGTCCAGGAGCTCAAGTCAGAAGGTCATAGCTGTTTGATTTTTACACAGTTCAGGACGGTCCTTGACTTAATTGAAACCCAGTTCGATGATCTGGATATGCCCTTCTTTCGTTTAGACGGCACGACACCGGTCAAGAAACGTCGTGACATTATTAATGCCTTTCAAGAGGGTGAGGAGCCCGCGGTGTTTATGATTAGTTTGAAGGCGGGCGGTTTGGGCCTCAACTTAACCAAAGCCAGCTATGTTTTTTTATTGGACCCTTGGTGGAATCCAGCGGTAGAGAATCAGGCCACAGATAGGGCTCATCGGATAGGTCAGACCCAAAAGGTGTTTGTGAGCCGTCTCATTATGCATCATACGGTGGAAGAGAAGATGATGATCCTCAAACAGAAAAAGAGCCATTTATTTGATAAAGTTATGTCCTATGGACTGAAACAGTATCAAGACCTAAAACTCACTAAAGAGGATTTTGATTTTCTATTGGATACCAATAGCGAATAAGGGGTCATGTTGACCAATGGTGTATTAGTTTCCGCTAACCAAATTGTTGACCTATTTATGTTTTTTTTAAACAAAAATAAGCATTTTTGAGTGGGTTCAGAACGTTTTATATTTAGAAAAAAGTTTGTTACACTTGAGCAGAAGTAAATGGAGGTCTTCTAATGCGATCATTAAAACAGTTAATCCCCCTCGCTTTAACTCTGTTGTTAACAGGTTGTGCGACCGTCATGATGGGTGGGCCCTCTTGGCTAGCCATTGAGACAGATCCCGAACAGGTTCTCATTCGTTTAGAAGGCGTCCAGAATAAGGAAGTTGTTCAACGCTATGCCCCCTTTCGTATCCAACTTGATAAGAGTAGTGATTACCGACTCACTATCCAAACACCCGGCTATGTGTCTGACGAGATTATGATTAATCGGCACATCAATGGTTGGACGTTTGGGAATCTACTTACGATCGTCCCTATCGGCTTTGTTGTAGACTTTATGACCGATAATATGTGGGACCATAATAAACATCGCCTCTTACTTGATTGCCGTTTACTTGCCGAAGCCCCAGATACGCTTGATTTGGAGCTCCCATTCCAAATAGAGAAGGAAGATGGCGTGGAGGTTGTGTGGGTGCCCTGCCATTTTCAACGTCGGGAATGATGGCAGTAGGTGTAGTTCTCTACTCACTTTCAACATGTTATTGGCGTTGTCTGCTTTCGTACTAGACAACCTTATTATCATAAAAAGAGTCCTATAATCCAGTCAGGCCGCCACCAATAGCGAGGGTAGATTGTTTTGTGGTTATTATTATTTTTTTATGTAATAGGATTATGTGTCTAGCAATAGCTTAATGGTAATGGGTAGAAAAAGTCCTGTCTCTGGTAATAGCGTTGTTACTATATTAATTAGGTTCAATGCTTGTAAAGAACGGAAGTTATCATGCGGCTGATGGTAAGGACTATAGCAGTCATATAGGGCTATCAGTGCGAATAGAAAGTAACAAAAAAGCCTGAACATGTGTGTTCAGGCTTTAAGATGATGTTTAAGAGAGACATGCGAGGTCTAGTAGTGATTACTCACGGTTACTTTCGTTCCCGTCCCTACTAACTTTTGGTGTTGTTGCACTTTTCCTGAGAGTCACAGAACGAGTTACTTCTGCAAAAACATCGACAGAAGAATCATTAGCATTACGAAC
Organism: uncultured Candidatus Marinamargulisbacteria bacterium; assembly: GCA_964540745.1. Lineage (GTDB taxonomy): Bacteria > Margulisbacteria > Marinamargulisbacteria > JABIPA01 > JABIPA01 > CAZIOF01. The sequence goes on along the minus strand of CAZIOF010000090.1, from coordinate 469 downwards.
AACGACATCTATAGATTCAGGGGGGGTAATGATTGCAAACATCGTATCCAGATCAGTGTGTTGTACACCAGTCTTTGTTAATAAGGAGTCTTTGGTTGATTTTGCGACGTTTGTCATGGCCGTTTGTATGGTCGTGTTAAGCGATGTTCGTTCAGCTTCTTGGGTAGTGCCTTTTAGATCAAAGGCCTTTAAGATCTCATCAGTGAGTACATAAGCACTATTCTTTTGATCGTCAATAACCCAATCTGGGATTGTGGTTGTACGTTTTTGTCCTAGCTTGGATTCTGTATCAACAGAAAAGAGCTCTCTATTTCGGAAAAAGCGATCCTTTATACTTAAGTCTTTTGGTTCTAATTCGATATGTGCGTCAAATAGCCTCTTTTTAGCGGTTAGAGCCCAAAGTGATGTCACAATCTCGGGTTTAAACTGATCACTGTCTTTATTAAACAGGAGTCTCAGGTATTCACGT
>CAZIOF010000089.1:0-4721 GCA_964540745.1 uncultured Candidatus Marinamargulisbacteria bacterium | reverse complement strand
AATAAACCCCTTTTTGAGTTAACAATTTACCCTCTTCATAGCCTTGAATAAGAATATAATGACACGATTTATAGTGAGAATAAGCCCATACTTGAAACGACTGTTTACCAGATAAATAAACGGCTTGAGAATCAATTAAATGGGATAACTTCGAAATGGAGTCACGCAACTCAGCCGCTTTTTCATATTTTAAAGCAGCCGACATAGCCACCATATCCTGCTGGAGTTGTTTGATAACGTGTGTATCCTTACCCTTAAGAAAAAGAATAATGTGTTGAATCCAACTATCGTACTGAGGTTTAATCGCTTTATGTATACAGGGACCAGAACATTTCCCTATATCTAAATTAAAGCACTTTGGTTCACATTTATCTAAGGAAATAGACTGTGTACAATCCCGAATCAAAAAAATATCGGTTAAAACACGTAATAAACGCCGCGTTGATCCCATTGATGGGTAAGGACCAAAATATAGAGCCCCATCAGGAGAACGAAATCGGGTCACCGATAACCGTGGGAACGGTTCATAAATAGACAGCTTTAGATAAGGAAAATGTTTATCATCTTTTAAGAGTTGATTATATTTAGGTTTTAAGGATTTAATGAGTTGGCTCTCAAGAAGAAGTGCTTCTTTCTCATTACGAACAACTATCGTCTCTACACGACGTATCTGCGGGACAAGTGACTGAATCTTCGACGAATGCTGTTTATTCCGAAGAAAATAATGAGCAACTCTCTTCCTCAAGTTTTTTGCTTTACCTACGTATAAAACCTCCCCCCGAGTATCTATCATTTTATAGATACCGGGAGATTGAGGTAAATGATTATAGATTAGATGCTCCCAACATAGACAGAAGAAGGTTGCTTAAGAAGCTGCCTCTTCTGACGTAGAGGCTTCTACGGTAACTTCAGAACCAACTTCATCTTCTTCAGCAGAAGATTCGTCAACCTGGACAACATTAGTAGCCTCAGATTCGGAAGAGGCTTCCTCAGTTTGAACTGCATTAGTATCATCAGACTCAGAAGACACGTCCTCACCCTCAGTAGCATCAGCTACATCAGAGTCAACAGAGGTCTCCTCACCTTGTACATCCTCATAAGCATCGTCATCATAGTCATCACGCTGACGTCTCTGAGATTGGGGTGACTTCTTAGTCAATTTACTCCCCGCAGATAAATCCTCGTTTTCAGACTCTAATTTTAATAGAACCGATATATCCACTTCTTGAGGTAATTGAATACCAATTTGATAATCCCCAACTCGTTTAATAGCTTCGTAAAGAACTATCGATTGTTTCTCAATAGTAACACCATAAAGATCCGCAACATGCTTCTTTACATCCGTCGCTGTAATAGAACCATACAGTTTACCACGATCATGGGTTTTCTCTTTGACTTGAATAACTTTTCCATCAAGTTGCTTTTTTATAGCCTGAGATTCCGATAACTCTTTAGACCGATTTACTTGTGATCGCTTAACAATAGAGGTCATACGAAATAGATTATTCTTGTTACGCAAGACAGCATAGCCTTGAGGGATAAGATAATTGATCGCATAGCCTAACTTAACAACCTTTTCTTGACCTGCCTTAGCCTTACCACGAACATCTTTTAGAAAAATAACATTAACATCACTTGCCATTATCCCAGTCTCCTTAAAAAGTTAATCAACACAAAACGGTACTAGACCCATGTAACGCGACCGTTTTATAGCTTGCGCGAGCATTCTCTGATGCTTTGCGCAAACGCCCGAATTACGTCTAGGGTTAATTTTCCCTCTATCTGACATAAAACGTTTTACAACCGCTACATTCTTGTAATCAAGAACATGAAGCTTCTCTACACAAAAATAACACACCTTACGGCGTCGTCTTCTACGTTTAATATGGACATTTTGACTCATCTTCTTAACTCCTTTCTATTGCCCAACAGGCTGAGCATCTACAGTAACACTAGACTCAGAACCCTGAGACGCACGATCTAACATTTGAAAATTATCTGCAACTATTTCCGTAAAAACTAATGTTTTTCCTTCTTTTTCATAAGGACTAAATTGAAGACGCCCTTCAACCGCTACTAACTTACCCTTTTTTAGATACTGACCACAAATTTCCGCAAGACGACGAAACGTTGTCACCTTCAAAAAATCTGTAACCTCTTCCTGATTATCACGCTTCCTAATTCTGGTAACGGCAATCGTAAAACGTGAAATAGTAATCCCTGAAACAGTCACTCGCATTTCAGGATCACGAACCAATCTACCAATCAAAAATACTTTGTTGTACATAAATAAAGCTCTCCTCTAGAAGGGTATAGATTCTTCTTCTTCTGGCGTAAGTGACGCACCATCAGCCGCCACTGGAACTGTCTCACTATTGCCACCATTAAAATCAAACTGTGATTCAGGCATGGAAGGAGGCATCTCCAACGATGACACTTCAGACGCTTTATGTGATGCCTCGGATAGCTCTTCAGTTCCAGAAGACGCTTGATCGGTTTGTCCTAAGGGACGTATTTCTCTTGCATCTACCTCTGTCAGCCACGTCCTATTTCCCTCATCATCATCATAGGTACGTGTAATAACACGGCCTTCAACCAGAACCATCTGACCACGACAAAGGGTAACAGATGCAGTATCACGCCAGGCCACTACCGGAATCGTATCCCACTGCGCCGGTGATTCAGCACTTCGTCGGGGACGATCAACCTTCATACTAAAACGTAACATAGCATCCCCTGCATTTGTCACCTTAGAATCAGGATCTGTAGACACTACGCCAACTATTATAATCTTATTAAGACTTGACATCTACTTCCGCTTCTTCTTTAGGTTTAGTATCAGCTACATCTTGACGTCCATAAAGAGACTCTTTCAAAACGTTTAAATGTCTCATAAAGTTTTCATTAACACGCATCCGCTCATAAATCTCATCAAGTGTTTTATTAGTTCCTTTGAACTCACAAACGACGTAATACCCCTTATTATAGTGATCAAATACAGTTGCAAAATCACGCAACCCAATCTTATCAAGCTTTACAATCTCACCTTCATTATCAGTTATCCACTTCTGAAAATTATCAACAAGCCCAGCATAATCTTGTTCTGCTAAATTCGGCTTTAATATAAACATTATCTCATACTCACGCATATACCGCTCTCCTTCACATACATAATTTCATTAACTAAAAACCAAAGCAAAGCCTATCTTCTCATTTCCCCAAATCTAATAAATAAGTCTTCCTTAGATTCACACAATCGGACGAAAAGTATACCACACCAAGAATAGTTATCGCAATAATAGACTATACAGACAAACAAAGGCCATCGTTTTTTATAGCGCTCCCACCCATTTGACTGTATAATAAGCACAAATGAGCAACAACGATAACGCAAGAATTATATCCTCAGAACACACCCTAGATGATCAAAAGGAAAAAAGTTTAAGACCCCGTCTTTTAGACGAATTTATTGGTCAAGAAAAGATAAAGCGAAATTTAAGCATCTATATTGAGGCCGCTAAGTTAAGACAAGAAAGTGTAGAACACATCTTACTTTATGGGCCTCCTGGGCTTGGAAAAACTACCTTAGCCAATATTATCTCGAGAGAATTACAGGTTAATCTGAAAGTAACCTCTGGCCCGGCCATTGAAAGACCTGGTGATCTCGCATCAATCCTTACTAACCTTGAAGAAGGAGATATCTTCTTTATCGACGAAATTCATCGTTTAAATCGATCAGTGGAGGAAGTCCTCTACCCAGCCATGGAGGATTTTGAATTGGATATCCTTATAGGAAAAGGGCCCTCTGCCCGTTCCATACGGCTAGACCTCCCTCCGTTCACTCTTATTGGCGCGACTACCCGTGTAGGCGCACTTTCTGCACCTCTACGCGACCGATTTGGCATTATTGAACGCCTAGAGTTTTATACGCCAAAAGAACTTGCCATCATTGTCAAAAGAGCTTCTACCATTTTAGAAACCCCCACAACAGATGACCTTTCACTTGAAATGTCAACGCGCTCTCGTGGCACACCACGGATTGCAAACCGGCTTCTAAAACGTATTCGAGACTGGGCACAAATTGACAATAATGGTGTCATTACATCAGCCATTGTTCAAAAAGCCTTAGATAATCTAGGTATAGATAAACTGGGCCTAGATGACATCGATCGAAAGTACCTAGATATTATCATTCAAAAGTTCAATGGTGGCCCTGTAGGAGTAGAAACCCTAGCCATTAGTATTTCAGAGGAATCTGAGACTATCGAAGATGTCTACGAACCCTACCTTATTCAATTAGGATTTATTGAACGAACACAACGAGGTCGAATGGCAACACGCTTAGCTTATGAGCACCTTGGCATACCATTTACAAGACGAACACAAGACAAATTATTTTAATATCACACACTATTTAGGAGACCAACTATGAGTAGAGATAACATCACCATCGCCAGAAAAACGAATGAGACAGATATTACCCTTCAGTTTGGCATCGACGGAACTGGATCTTCAACACTGAAAACAGAGATCCCGTTTCTAAACCACATGTTAGATCTTTTCACAAAGCATGGGCAATTCGATTTAGATCTAAAATTAAATGGCGATATCGACGTGGACTACCATCACTCTGTAGAAGATGTGGGAATCTGCTTAGGACAGGCCTTCAGAAAAGCCATTGACTCGGCAAATGGCATTTATCGATATGCCTCAGGATTGGT
>CAZIOF010000088.1:0-3132 GCA_964540745.1 uncultured Candidatus Marinamargulisbacteria bacterium | reverse complement strand
ACTTCCCAAAATAAAGCCCTTTTAGAGTCTAATTTTAACACAATTACTCACTATGAAGTTGAAGACTTTATCATCACCTTACAAACCAAAAATATAACCTTTTCCAGAGCATCACTATATAGAACGATATAACATCTCCTGGAAGCAAATCTCATCCAAAAAATTGCTACCCAAGACGGAAAAGTCTTTTACGAAAAAACCTCTGAAAATAATATCCACGACCATCTAATATGTAACAATTGTGGTGCCATTATTGAAATAGAATCTAAACAAATCCACAAAATCATACTCCAATACTGTAAAGAACACACCTTTAGCCCTGAATATCGATCTCTTCACATCTATGGCAAATGCAAAACGTGCCATTAATAACATAATTATTTCTCCATTCAAATACAATTGGGAAATATTAAGTTCAACAATATAGAGAACCATCCTTCTCTACAAAAATCGTGTTTAAAATCTACCAAAAGGGGGTATTAACTCTTATAACACGAACACAAGAGAGGATAGTCCATGAAAATTAAAAAAAAATCCACAAAAAAGACAGACTCCGAGTTAGACTCTGAAAAACTCCAGAAAACAACCCCACGATTCGATAATACCTTTTCTAGACAAATCAAAGAGAACGCATCCTTTGAAGAGATCTTCAATGAAATAGAGGCTATTACCACAACAAACCCTAAAAAAGCTCTTCTTCAGTTAACTGAATTGAAAGAAAACCAACTTCCAGACTTCTGGGATAGTGTTGCCGATGACATGATTAATGATCTCACCTCAAGCAAAATCAGGAACAACGACTAATCACCAATAGGAGTCCAACATGATCTTATTTAGTATTAAACAACTTGTCCAAAATCTGAAAGAAAACCTAATAACAGAAAAACAATTTGCCATATATTTAATTATTTACAATATATTACTACTCTTCCCATTATTTATATTTGAATTTTATCCAACAAACATGATCCTAGAAATCCTGATAGAAGAGGACCCCTACAAGTACATTAACCAAATAGAAGCAGCACTCTTCTTAGGAATACATATCCTAGGGACACTATGGTGTTACTATAAAAATAATGAGGGCGATAAACATAATTTTTTAAAACGATATATCAGTCTATATACGCCATTAGGCATTCGAATCTACGCCCTGCTATTTTTAAGCTCCATAGGTCTAAGCATAATCAAACTCATCTATGTTCCAACCACAATTACACCAACATTATTCAACTGGCTAAATACAAGTATAAATGTATCTATTCAGGTATTCTTTTTCTATTGGCTAAGTATTCTTATCAATAAAGTTTCCCTAAAAATAAGCCTTAAATGACCTTATAAAGGGTAAGTCAAGTAAGGACAGTCCATAAGTCGAGGACCTATAAAACACCAATTCCGGAGCCCCTTTTATCTCAGCTTCTTCAGCAAGGTCGTGAACAGCATCATAAAAACCACCTAATTTATCAACTAATTTCAAATCTAAGGCCTGCTTACCGGTAAATAATTGCCCTTGAGCAACATCTTTAGCTTCCTTATCAGATAAACGTCTATTTTCTTTAACCTTGCTAACAAAACCTTGATACTGCTCCTGTTGTATCGAGGTAAACATCTCCTTTTCCTCGTCATTCAACTCTCTATTCTTGGACAACATCCCCATATACTTCCCTGTACTAATAGTCTCATAATCAATCCCTAAAATCTTATTCATATTTTCAAAATTTTGAAAAACAGAAATAACCCCTATACTCCCTGTTAAAGTTCCGGGGTTAGCAATAATCTTGTTAGAACTCATAGCGACATAATACCCCCCTGATGTGGCTATATTCCCCATCGAGGTATAAACTAGCTTGCCACGCTTCCTCAATTTTGAAATAGCATCATAGATCTGATCGGATGCCAATAAACTTCCTCCTGGACTATTCACACGAAGAATAACCCCTCGAATAGTAAAGTCAGAAAGGACCTTATTCACAATCGTCTGAATATCGTCAGCCCCCGTTCCTTTCCCACTAAACAGAAAGGACTTGGGTGATTTCCCCGTCCCTATCATGCCATCAATTTCTATAACTGCAATACGATTGAATTGACTAAAAATGGTGGCCTCAATATCTTGCCGTTTATATTCTGACAACCGAATAAGCCTAGATTTCTTTACCCTTTGTAAAGAAGCAACTAATTCTTTTGCAGACTCCCAATACCCCAAATGATCGACCAACCCAACCTCTTTTGCCGACTGTGCTGAAATTAATCGTCCATCAAAAAGCGTCTGAACATTTGCCCAGTCTAAATCACGCGCATCTTTAATATCTACTAAAACTTGATGATATAAGCTTTCCATCAAATCCGTGACTAATAAACGCGCCGAATCTGTTAACCCATCTGATTCAGGAGACAAACTCGCTTTATATTTACCTGAGGCTAAAATTTGGGTCCCAATACCAAAGTTATTCAAAAATCGTGTTGTTTTTCGAACTTCTAAGTTCAAACCAAGGTGACTAATAACACCTAATTCTGGCATCACAATATCATCAGCAATAGTAGCCAAATAATATTCGGGAAGCGATACCCAATTCTCTAAATAAACAATGATTTTTTTTCCAACCTGCTTTGCATTAGCTAATTCTTTACGAACTTCTTGTATAAGACCCACCGTTGTCAACGAATTGGACAAATGACCTACACGAACAACAAACCCTTGACAACTTTTGTCCTTGACAGCTTGATGAATCATAGGCAACAAATCATTAACCCCTAATTTAGCGCCCCCTAATAAACTAACCTCAGACTTCCCCTCTACTAAATTAGTTCCAATAGAAAATTCAGCAAATGCATCTTGTTTAAAAAGACTATAACGCTGGTCCTTCCTTGCAGGCCCACGACCAAAATTAAAGCCTAACCAATATACAGGATCCTGCCTCCCCTCCAATTTAGCCTGTACACCATACTCTATAGTTACAAACGGCAAGGTTATCCCTACACCTGCAGACACCATACGTTTATATAGGCCACTTCTAAGAATCAGCCCCTCTGAAATATTATATTCTAATCCGCCATGAGTTATTAACTGAGTTTTGCCACCCATTCGATTCATAACCACATCAGTAGATAAGGTGAAGAGTTTTTTGGGCGTTG
>CAZIOF010000087.1:0-16976 GCA_964540745.1 uncultured Candidatus Marinamargulisbacteria bacterium | reverse complement strand
GTCCTCGGGCTATGTCCTCTTGATGTGTTTATTGTACTATCCATAATATGTCCTCCTTTTGTTGTTTTATCGTTTTGATACTTGTGTTCTCTCTTTTTTTCTTACCCTCTTTTTGTTGTCCCCTTTTCCCCCTTTTCCCCCTTTTCAAGATTGTTATTTATTGCCCCTATTATTTAGTTTTCCTTAAATAATTTATTAAATTTTAATTAATTTATATTAAATAAAAATATAAATTATACATTAACAATTAATATTAGGCTATTTGGGGGAGGATGGAAGCGATTATCGATGATTTATTACTAGTATAAATAAGCCTTCACATAGTATGATCAGAAACCTATGTCATCACCCTCAGTACTTGTTGTAGATGGTCATTCGCTCGCCTATAGAGCGTTTTTTGGGTTGCCACTCTCCTTGACCCTCCCAAACGGAAAGCCTATAAACGCCGTCTTTGGTTTTATGAGTATCTTTCTTAAAGCACTTGAAAAGTTTCAACCCCAATACGTGGTGGTTTGTTTCGATAGAAAGGATCCCACCTTCCGACACACCATGTTTCAAGACTATAAAGGGCATCGTGATCCGCCGCCTGATGACTTTATCTCTCAACTCCCAGTCCTCAATAATCTCCTAGAGACCCTATCTATACCCGTCTTCTCTGTCTCCGGATTCGAGGCTGATGATCTCATGGGGACCCTCGCCAAACATGCCGAGGATAAAGAGGTCTCCTGTTTACTTATGACCGGTGATACAGACGCCTATCAACTTGTCTCACCCTTCACAACAGTCGTTCAAAATAAGAATTCGGAAATCCTAATGGTGACACCCGAATTTGTTCACGATAAATATGGATTGACCCCTGGCCAAATGATCGACTTTAAGGCCCTTAAAGGTGATGCCTCCGATAATATTCCGGGTGTGAAAGGTGTGGGCGAAAAGACCGCCCTAAAGCTTCTATACGATTATCCGTCACTGGATGATATTTATGCTAATCTCAATGCGATTAAGTCCAATTCAGTGAAAACGAAACTGGAAACAGATAAAGAAAAGGCCTACCTCTCCTACGATCTGGTTAAGATCAGGACCGATGTCCCGCTCCCAAAACCGTTAGATGATTGCGCCTACCAGCCCGATTGGTCTCAGATTCTTACCGCCTTTAAAGATCTCCAGTTCACTAACCTCATCACCAAATATCAACATAAACTCCAAACACCTGTCCCAGAACTGGCGCCCCAACCTCCAAAAGGGGATTATCGAACCGTAGATACCCTCGCCGCACTCAACGCACTGCTCCCTAAACTCAAAAAAGGCTTTGCTTTCGATGTGGAAACTACCCAACTGGATCCCATACACGCCCAGCTCGTAGGGCTCTCCATCTCCTGGGAAGCTAACCAAGGCATCTATGTCCCGTTCAATAAATATCTCACACCCATCGCCTCAGAGACCCAAGCCTCGCTTTTTCAATTAGATCCCACGCCCAACCAAACAGACCCTTTCCAAAGGAACCCATTATTGGATTGCCTTGTGCCCATACTGGAAGATCCAACTATCCCAAAAACGACCCATCATGGTAAATATGAGATCCTAGTCCTCCAAAACTATCAGGTCGCACTCAAAGGCATCGCCTTCGATACACTCCTAGCGGCCTACCTCCTCCACCCACAGGACGCTCTAGGCTTAAAAGCCCTGGCAAAACGGTACCTGAATATGGATATGACGACCTTCAAAGAGGTGGCCGGAACAAGCCCTTTTCAAGACGTACCTATCGATCAAGCCACCGCTTACGCCGCCGCAGATTCCGATATGACCTTCCAACTCGCCCAACTCTTTGCTCCGAAACTGTCCGAAAAAGGGCTCATGGATCTATTCGAGGATATTGAAATGCCGCTCCAACCCATCCTCGCCGCCATGGAACGAGAAGGCGTTTGCCTTAACACGCCCTACCTCAATCAGCTGGAATCAGAGTTCCATACCCAAACCACAACCCTCGCAGAAACCATTACCCAAGCAGCAGGCACTGCCATTAACCTCAACTCACCGAAACAGGTCGCAGAACTTTTCTTCGATAAACTGGGCCTGCCCGTCCAAAAGAAAACCAAAACGGGGCGGTCTACTGATTCCTCTGTCCTAGAAGCCCTCGCGCCCGAACACCCCATCGCCGCACATCTACTGGAATATAGACAACTGGAAAAGCTACAGTCCACCTACATTCGTGCACTCCCTCGGCTCGTCTCACCCATCACACATCGTATCCATACCTCCTTTAACCAAACCATTACCCAAACAGGTCGGCTCTCTTCCTCTAACCCAAACCTCCAAAATATCCCTATCCGGTCCCAAGAAGGACGGAAGATTCGGGCCGCATTTATCCCTCGTGCCCCTAAACGAAAACTCATTTCGGCCGACTACTCTCAAATTGAACTACGTCTCGTTGCCCATTTCGCGGACGATGCACATATGATTCAAGCCTTTCATAACGGTGAGGATATCCATCAATCTACCGCAGCAAAAGTCTTTGATACCCCTCTAGATGAGGTCACAACCGAACAACGTCGGCAGGCAAAGGCCGTGAATTTCGGTATCCTTTACGGTCAGTCCGCATTCGGGCTCTCTAACCAGTTAGGGGTCTCCAATAAAGACGCACAGGCCATTATCGATCAGTACTTCCAGGCCTTTTCCTCTATCCAAGCCTTCATGGCGCAGGTTGTTCAGGACGTACAAGAAACAAAATACGTTCGGACCGCCTTTAATCGGATACGCTATATCCCAGATATCGATAATAGAGTTCCCCATAAACGGAAAATGGCCGAACGGATCGCCATTAATACCCGTGTCCAAGGTACCGCTGCCGATATTATGAAAATTGCCATGCTTAACGTCTATAACGAACTCCAAAAACAAGAACTGGACGCTGCCCTCATCATCCAAGTCCATGATGAACTGGTTCTGGATGTGGCCGATACCGATCTAGATGCTGTGAGCGCCCTTGTTCAACAAGGGATGGAGTCTGTTGTCTCCTACAAAGTCCCCTTATCGACTAACCTTACTGTTTCACCTACCTGGCTCTAACCTCCCTCATCCTAGATCCTGGCGGTTATTGTCGTTACATGCTCACTCATGTGCTCACATAGATGACTATGCTCCGCGCCCTCCTTTCGCCTGTGCCTCGATAACCACCAGGATCTACGGATGAGTCCCTTAAACAGGGCATCCGCCACCACACATGTCCGAAGGACCTATGGTTGGGTCTTTATAGGGTAATGTTTGGGTTTTTGAGCATGACCACTATTAGCTTACTATGCTCAAAGGCTGTTTTTCTTTCGGGCCCTTCGAGCTCTTGGGCATGTCTCTGTTTGATAGCAATCTCCCAGCCCTCTTGGATTAATGTTGTCTCTGGTCCTGTGCCACAACGATACCAATCGGTGTATATTGACTTTGTTCGTGATTGATTAGGTTGTCTGAAGGTGACCCATGTCCCCTCATTACTGGCCCAAACCACATGAGGTTTAGGGTTATGGCTTTCCAATCTTCCAAGTACGGTGTTGGCCTGTTCTGTGAGTGTTGCTATCTTAATCGCTTCTTTCGAAGCGGCAGCGACAGGTCTTGATTGGCGTTTAGCCGTCTTTAGGTCGGCAAGGATCTGTGCTGCCTCTAGATCATCTTTATTTAACTTAGTGGTGAGATATGGTCGGGAATAATGTCCGCTAGGTATGATCATTATTAGTGTCTCTCTCTATATACGGTTATTGGTGTTGTACTGATCCTTGTTTTCATATGTCTATTATCGCTTATTAGGTGTCCGGAATTCCAGATTCGTTCTAGTCCGTGACAGTAAAAGTGTTCATTTTTTTAACATAGTGGCGGATGCCTGTCTAAAACATGGTCGGGTTTTGGGGTGTGAGGTGCGGCGCTAGACTTGGAATTGTTTTTGCATATAGGAGTGTGTCGGGCCGTTATCTAATGTGCACGATACATTATAAATAAGGTTAAGAAAGGAGAACAAGATGTTACTTACAACACAACAAGGTTATACAGAGGGGGCCACACTGGATCAGGTCTTTGACCAGTTCTTTAATAGGGGGTCCATTTTTTCAGCACCGCAGTCATCATTCAAAACAGATATTTCTAAAACAGAGTCAGGTTACCAATTAGTTAGCGAACTACCCGGCGTTTCTAAATCAGATATCCAACTCTCATTTGAGAAGGATGTCCTTACCCTCAAGGTTCAGGACAGCGACCAAACAGAGGGTGACGGGTACGTCTTAAAAGAGCGGACCGGTTATGGGACATCACGGTCCTTTCGCTTAACGGACGCAGACCCTGATAGCGTTGAGGCCAACCTAGAAAACGGCTTGCTGACCATTAAGGTGTCACAACGGCCCGAGACTCAGGCCCGTCAGATTTCCATCCAATAAGTCTCTTCATTAGTCTTCACTATTCTTTCATAACAGTCTTCTTCGCCCCCATCGTGACACGATGGGGGCTCTTCTGTCTCTTATCCTGCCGCTCTTAGTACAGGGTCGTTATGCAACGTAAAGCCGGGTTCTATTGCGTGACTAATTTCCACGGATGGTATTGGATGATCAGAGACCTGGGAAAGGCGGTGGTTTCCTTAATCTAGTTACTCATATCCCCGTATTTCCTTTTTTAGGGCATATTAAACTTATTTTTTTGTGCTCAGACAGAGGGGGTGTTAGGTTTCTTCAGAGGCCATGAGGAATTGGATGGCTGGGTGCTCGTTGATCTCACGGTCCAAACTCCACTTGGTTTCGGCTAAGTAGATGTGGCGCTGGTCCTTGTCTAAGGCGATTTGGTTGCGGCGGGATTCTAAGAAATCGTCTAGAACGTTTGGGTCCTCAGCTTGGATCCAACAGGCTTTCACAAAGGAGAGGGGCTCGAACCGGCACTTGGCATGGTACTCATGCTCTAACCGATACTGGATCACATCGAACTGTAACGCACCAACCGTACCCAGGATGTAGCGTTGGTCGTGTGGACGGCGAAAGAGCTGGGCAACCCCTTCCTCACAGAGCTGTTGTAAGCCTTTCTGTAACTGTTTGGTCTTTAAGGGGTCTGTATTGATCACATATTTAAAGATCTCGGGCGAAAAATGGGGGATACCTTTGAAGGTCATCTTCTTCCCTTCTGTGAGCGTATCACCGATCTTGAGGTTGCCTGTATCATGTAGGCCGATAATGTCGCCCGGATAGGCGGTATCGATCACATGCTTGTCCTGGGCCATGAAGGCTGTGGGCGTGGAAAACTTGATGGTCTTTCCTGTCCTCACATGTAAGAACCGTTTGTTTCGTTCAAAGGTCCCTGAGCAGATCCTCAGAAATGCGATCCGGTCACGGTGCTTGGGGTCCAGATTGGCATGGATCTTGAAGATGAAGCCTGAAAAGGAGGGGGTGTATGGGTCCACTTCTTCTAGATCTGTGATCCGTTTCTTTGGGATGGGCGCGATCTGGATGAAACAGTCTAGGAGCTCACGTACCCCAAAATTATTTAATGCGCTCCCAAAGAAGACGGGTGTTATATCGCCCGCTAAGTAGGCGTCCCGATCAAAGGTCGGATACACACCCTCGATCAAGGCGATCTCTTCTCTCAATTGCTCGGCCTGGGACCCGATGAGTGTCTCTAGCTTGGGGTCCTGTAGGTCCTGGATCTCGATCCGGTCCTCCTTTGCTTGTTTCCCGTGGGCCTTAAAGAGAATTAAACGCTTTTCATATAAACTATATACGCCTTTGAACTGTTTCCCCATTCCAATGGGCCAACTCAAGGGACAGACCTTCATCTGTAACTTGTCTTCGATCTCGTCCAACAGGTCTATGGCTTCCTTCCCTTCCCGGTCCAACTTATTGATGAAGGTGAGGATAGGGGTCTGTCGCATCCGACAGACTTCCAATAACTTGTAGGTTTGGGATTCTACGCCTTTGGTACCGTCAATGACCATGATCGTGCTGTCCACAGCAGTTAGGGTGCGGTACGTGTCTTCACAGAAATCCTTATGGCCTGGTGTGTCTAGGATATTGATCTTTGTTTCACTGTACTCAAAGCCCATGACAGAGGTGGCCACTGAAATGCCGCGTTGACGTTCGATTTCCATGAAATCGGAGGTGACGTTCCGTGCATCCCGTTTCGCCTTTACGGCACCTGCTGTCTGGATGGCGCCCCCAAACAAGAGTAACTTTTCTGTTAGAGTGGTTTTTCCTGCGTCCGGATGACTAATAATGCCAAAGGTGCGCCGTTTCTCGATTTCTTTGGCTAAGCTCATAGCGAAAAGCCTTCTATCTCATAGTCCTTGAGCGCGGTGCGTAACTGGCTTGGGTCACGATACACAATCCCTGGCATCCCTGTAGCCTTGCAGGCCTGGATGTTTTCGTCACGATCATCGATAAAGAGGCAGGTCTCTGGCGCCAAGCCAAACCTCTCATATAAGGCATCGTAAATAGCGGGCTCAGGTTTCATTAACTTTTCCCGGCCAGATACAATTTCGCCCCGGTTCAAACCAATGAAAGGATATTTTAATTTTAGCTGTTCAAAAGGCTTTTCTTGGAAATTAGATAAAATATATAAAGGGACCCCATGGCGATGGAAGGCCATGAACAGGGCTTGGGTCTCTTGGATGACCGTTAAATGGAAGGCAAAGCCTTGGATGAGTTGTACCATCTCTGCTACTTGGTAATCGGCGTCTCCATTGGGGTCTGCGATGCTTTTCAAGGCGGTACTGATGTCCTTGTCGGCGATGACGCCCCGGTCCAGTTCGTCCCAAAAGGGGCCTAAAAATAAATGCTCTAAATAATGGGATTTGTAGGGCGTGCCGGGACATATCCCGTCGATGATGCGGTCCGGGAAATAGGAGACTAACACATTCCCCACATCAAAAATGATATGTTTGATTTTCATGGTCCTGGCCTTCTGTTGCTGTGATGGTCATCGTTAGGGTCCTAACCGCTCAACGATGCTTAATGCTCTCCAGTTCTAGCATAGCTTGACCCTGTTTGACAATGGATGAGGGGCTCAATTAGGCCTGTTTATGACATCGTTTGGATATCAACGCGACATAGCGTGCCGGGAAAATGAAGCGGCGAGGACGTTAGTATCTCTAATCGTAACGCTGGGCTAGTGTTTGCATCTCTCGTGCTAACTTGGCTTTCTGTGTGTGTCGAATACCGATAGGGAATTGGTCGTCTAACTCTTTAAGAAGGGACTGTAAATTCTTTCTAGGATTATTTGTGAGACAAAGACATCCAAATTTTAGGTCCAAATCAGGGTTCTTAACGAGTGTTTCCCATAACCTGTCTCTATCCCCAGTGTATTGTAACCGAGAGATTCTGCCAATAATACTTTCAGCAAAAATGCGTACAGAATTGATATCCGATTGTCGTGTGTAGATGTCGCTCGGATCACGTGATCCAGCCTTTCCATAAAACTCATTTAATCGCCATCTCTGTTTAGAGGCGCTCTCGAAATCGGTGAGTTGAACGTACCCTCGGTTGGAAATTAAAAAATTTCCGAATGACGCGTCGCCATGTAAGTAACCTTCAGCATGCATGGCATCTAATGCCGAAAACATCTCATGAATAAGATAGCCCGCCATGGTCGTCGAAATAGTACCCGACTTACTTAGATAGGTGTCAACTGTCCCCAGCGCTTCTGGAAAAAAGGCCGTATAGTAGCCGTCTTCTTTACGAATCTTTATGGGCGTTATTAAGTTAGGATGTGTTTTAGAAAGGGTTTCTTGACATGTAATACCTCTGGTACCCCCTATCGGTGTTTTTGCAATAAGTGTTTCAGGGCGCATTGTTTGTGAATTCCGTCGTTCCACACGATGGAGATCGGGCTTTCCTGAACGGCCCCGTTTTATGGTTTCGATCACTGTATAAGGTTGTGCGTTTAACATTGTTATTCCTCCAAAAATAGATGTTTTGGTCTAATAGTTAATTTAATATAATAAATTTCTATACTATTGTCGGAGGTTGTTTTTGTTTGTTTCAATTTGTTATTCTAGTGGCCCTTTGGGGGTCATAGACAAGAGGCCTATTTTTAGATAGGCTGATCACGAATGATAAAACACATTGATCATATCAATATTGTTGTGAGTGATTTAGAGACGTCTGTTAGTTTTTTTACCGAACATTTAGATTTTCAGGTTTATAAACGGGATGACCTTCAGGGTGATTGGATTTCCAAGGTTGTGGGTTTGGAACATGTGAAGGCCACCTATGTTCAATTAATCCTACCAGGTAGTGAGACAACATTGGAGCTTATACAGTATCTGTCGCCAGTGGGATTTCTAGATCCCAAATTGGATCGGGCCAATCAGTTGGGTTATCGCCATATGGCCTTATGTGTTGATAATATCCAGTCCCATTACGATCGACTGAACCAGGCAGGGGTGACGCTATTTTCAGAGATTCAAACGTACCAAGATAAGAAACGGCTCTTTTATTTTCTAGGGCCGGATAATATTGTGATCGAACTCTGTGACTATTTGGATCACCCTGACGTGACATGAGCCCGGTTTTCTCATTGTGACTGATGGGTCATCAGGGGTGTTGATTTATGCCGATCTGGCGCAAGTTGACCCGTTATGTTGAGCACGGTTGTTTCTGTGAACCCCTTTCAAATAGCCATAGATGGTCGATGATTGAAAGGCGTTGGGATTGGGATTAAATACGTTGGGTTGCTTTTCCCTTGCCATCTTTAGTATGGGGTCTGTTATGACGGCACCTGCGTTGACTAAGATCGCTACCAGGTTTCGTCGATCAGGGCTATCAGGGCCCCCTTCTATGGCGTTATGAAGGGCGGTTACCCCCTCTTTATTGGGGAGTGTTACATCGGCTCCGGCTTGAACGAGTGCTGTGACCATCTCAATAGTTCCTTCTTGTGCAGCCCAATGGAGGAGGGTGTTGCCATCACTATCTTTGGCATTGATATTGTCTGTACCGTTTTGTAATGCGGCCACTAACGTATCTCGCAGCCTATGACTCCTGATGTGTACCTGACAATGGGTTTCCACTGCTAAATCTAGTGGGGTGATCCCATTGTTGTCACCTGTTTGGATCACTGTTCCCGCACTTAGGAGTTGGGTGATGATATGTTCATTTTCTTTTTCTACAGCTATATGTAACAGTGTTTTGCCGTCCTCATCTCTTGCTAACATGAGAATAGGAGCCTCTTGTAGACGATCAGAAATATCCTTCAAGGTGTTTTCTTCAAGACCCTTAAATAAGGCGTCTTTTTCGTCACTTAAATGGGTATTGATGTAGTGATTAATGAATGTGTCTAAGGCCTCTTTAAACGGTACATTCGCGAAGGGGTAATAGAGTAGGATATGCTGTTGGGTGTCTGTCGGGCATGGCTCTTCAGGTGAGGTTATGTGGTGGTTGATGGTTGTTATAGCCTGCGTATTTATATGATTGGCCATGTGTAACCAACTAGCGGCTTTACTTACTATCGCCACCTCGTTTGGTTTTAAGAATGGGGGTAGGACTATTTTTATAATCTCTTCCGGTAATTTAGTGATAGCGATATGTTTTTGTTGTATCATGGTGTCTGCCTCTTTTTCTGTTTTTTTTAATAATTAAAATTTATATTCTTTATCCTTATTTATCGTAGTTGACGGATGGTTTGTTTCATAAAATATCGTCCGTTATATAGGTGCGTGCGTTGTTGTAGTGTTGATTGTAGGTCTCATCTTGACGGTTTTCCTTATCATCGTTACGCTGTGCCTTATGACTGATTTTGTATTATCTAATGGCAAAGTGGTTTCGTCTGTATTGAATACGGTGGAAACCCAGAATTTGTTACTTAAGAATGGTGTTATTCATGGGATGGGTTACTTACCTGATGAGGATGCTCATCTTCAAACCTATGATATTACCAAACAATTGGTTATCGCTAATATCATGACCCTTATTGTGGGTGACGGGGCTCAGGTGCGTGATATGGATGTGTCGCGGATAGGGGTCACCGGTCTTGGTTGGACAGGAAGCGTTCCAAAGGGCTTGTCCTTGCCATGCTATTCATCGTCTGTCCCTATTGTCTCACCTCAGGATCTGGACACGGCTCATGGTCTTTGTTTAGTCTTTCCCATCGTGACGGCCAAGGATTGTGCTGCGCTTCAGAAGGCTTTAGATGCAGGTGCCCCGGTGATGGGTGCCACGTCGCCCCATTATTTGGATGTGGCCTATAACCCGGACCCTTCCGGACCGTCTGCCTTGATTCATGCCTTAAAAGAGGGGATTATTAAGACCTTTTGTTTAGCCGCTTCTGATATGACTGACCATTTAATGACCATGATTCCACGAGCGATCACTATCTTGCATCATCAGGAAGGGTGGGATTTTCCAGATGTGTTTCGGCCTTTTTGTGGGCCACTGCACCTGTTATTGGGGATTTCACCTAAAGGGTTAGGGGTATTGGGTCGTCCGGCGTTAACGGTCTTGAATCCCTCGGATCCTTCTGAGGGTGATGGTCATGACTCTAAACTCAAGGGACGTGTCAATTTTCTGATGGTTCAGGACCCTAAACCAAGCCTTGTCTTTAACCAATTAACTATATTGTCATAAGAACTAAAAATGTTTTGTAGGTCTTTTACCCTCAACTGTGGTAGAATACGCCCTGATGAAAAGTTAAATGATATTTTAGGTCGAGGTTAACCCTCTCTATACTGTAACAAGTGACTTTTTTGTCCTGGTCTACCTCTTCCCTTATTTAAGTCGTTAGCCGTCAATCTCACCAGTTTCTTATCAGTATCAAATAGGTATCATTTTTCTTGCAGCGTACAGTGTACGTTTGGCGAGTAACGTTTTACAAAGACTCTAGGGTCTTCTGAGACGTTGTTGATGCCATTATTTTGAGCCCACATATAAGTGGGATAAGGAGTTAAGGATGTCTATACAAACATTTGATGAGCTAGGGTTATCAGAACCCCTATTAGCGGCATTACGGAAGAAGGGGTTTGAGAAACCGTCGCCTATTCAGGCAAAAACGATTCCTCTTATGCTCTCTGATGAGCGTGATATTATTGGTCAGGCTCAAACAGGGACCGGTAAAACAGCGGCCTTTGGTTTACCTATTATGGAAACCTTGGAGCCTACAACCGATCATGTTCAAGCGCTAGTCTTAACACCAACACGAGAATTAACGATTCAGGTCTCAGATGAGTTACATTCCTTGAAGGGTGCTAAACGCTTAACCATAACCCCTGTTTATGGGGGCCAATCCTATGAAAAGCAATTAAAGCAATTGAGACGTCCCAATGATATTATTGTGGGGACACCAGGTCGATTAATCGATCATTTGAAGAATAAGAAATTGGATCTCTCTCATGTGAAATATGTCGTTCTAGATGAAGCCGATGAAATGTTGAATAGTGGCTTTATTGAGGATATAGAACTTATCTTATCCAAAACGAACCCTGATCGAAAAACACTATTGTTTTCTGCGACCATGCCGCCGGCTATTTCCAATTTAGCAACGACTTATATGAAAGAGTCTATTGTTATTAAGACTAAAAATGAAACCTTGGCTACCTCTTTAACAGAACAAATCTATTTTGAGGTCAGAGAGTCGGATAAATTAGAGGCGTTGTGCCGTATCATTGATGTGGAAGACGGGTTTTATGGCCTCATTTTCTGTCGAACGAAGCGTGATGTAGATACCATTACCGAAAAATTGATTACTCGCGGCTATGATGCAGAAGCCATGCATGGAGACTTGAGCCAGTTTCAACGTGAACGAGTTCTTGGTAAATTCCGAAAAAAGATTTGTACGGTATTAGTGGTCACGGATGTGGCGTCTCGAGGTTTAGATATTAGTGGGTTATCCCATGTGATTAACTATGCGTTACCTCAAGATGCAGAGTCCTATGTGCATCGTGTGGGTCGGACAGGACGTGCGGGTCAAACAGGAACGGCTATTACCTTTATTACACCTTCTGAGTATCGTAAGTTGACCTATATTCAAAAAGTCGCTAAAACAGCCATTAAAAAAGCAGAGGTACCTTCTGTTGATACGATCATAACAGCTAAAAAGAATCGGATTAAAGAGACCATTCAGCGCACGATAGATGATCGTGTAGAAAATAATTATCTTGATTTTGCTGAAACCTTATTGGAAGACTATAATCCAAAGGCCGCACTAGCAGGTGTTTTGAAGGTGGCTTTTGAATCTGAGTTTTCATCGGATCATTATACTGAAATTAGGGCGATTAAAGGGTTTCCTCGTGAAGGGAATCGTCGTGATAGACGCGATCGTCAGGGCCGAGAGGGTCGTGAAGGCCGTCGTGGTCGTCGTGACGGTCATAGCTTTGTGGATGGTAAGGGTCAATCCCGATTATTCATTGCTAAAGGGAAGGTGGATAATATGACGCCTCCTAAATTGGTAGAATATATTGAGAAACAGTCTCGAGTGAAGGGTCGTTTTATTCAAGGTGTGGAAATATACAAAAGCTTTTCCTTTGTGAATGTGTCGTTTAATGACGCAGAAACGATTATTCGGGCCTTTAAATCTCAGGGGCAACGCTCTATCGTTGAACGTGCGAAAGCCTAGGCCTATAAGCATGCACGGTGTGACGCCTATGTCGGTGCTTGGCTAGCCTTAATAGATTGCTATCGCGATGCCGTCCGCCTCATATGAGGCGGACTTAGTTATTCAGGCCTTTGACATGCGTTGAGCCCGTGCGTTACGCATTAAATAGGTAGCGACGGCCTCTATTTTCACGGGAGTCCGCCTTCTCAGACTTAAAAAAGCCCGATGTGTGGCTAGTGAATTCAACCGGGTTGGGGGTCCAAAGGTCTATGGTCTAGTGCCCTGACCATAATAGACAAGTGTTTAGCAGGTGCTATTTTTTTTCTAACATGATAGAGAACGGCCTTATCAGAGCTCGATGCTTTGTTAGATTAAGCTGCTTTGGCTTGAGTCTTTTCAATCAGTGCTTTACAGCCTTTACTAAGGTTTTTTAGGGTGACTGTTTTTCCGGCTTGTTCGTAGCGTTCAGTAATGTTTTGTAGCGCTTCCACACCAGAATGGTCATAGATGCGAGCATTCTTAAAATTGATGACGACTTGCTTAGGATCGTCCTGGACATTGAATGTTTCTTTGAACGAACTTACGGACCCAAAAAAGAGGGTTTCTTTTAGGGTATAGACTTTTTCGCCCTCTTTATTCACTGATTCTTTAATGGACATGTCCGTCCCTTTTTTCCAGGCAAAGACCAGTGACGATACAATGACACCTGCAATGACAGCAATTGCCAGGTCAACAAAGACTGTTACGGCTGAGACTAGAATAAGGACAAAGGCATCTGATTTTGGGATCTGTTTGAGTATTCTAAAACTAGACCACTCGAAAGTTGCGATGACAACCATAAACATAATCCCAACCAAAGCGGCTAAGGGGATCTGTTCAATGAGTGAGGCACCAAAGACGATAAAGCCTAAAAGAGATAGCGCTGCGGTTATACCCGATGTTCGTCCTCTACCACCAGCACGAATATTAATCATGCTTTGTCCAATCATCGCACAACCACCCATACCACCAAAGAAACCATTCACCACATTGGCAAGACCCTGACCGATACTTTCTTTGTTGCCACTACCGCGTGTTTCGGTGAGTTCATCTATGAGTGTTAGGGTCATGAGGGACTCAATAAGACCTACGGCTGCTGCAAGAATAGAGTAGGGGAGTACGGTCTTTATACTGGCCCAGGTTAAGGGGATTTGTGGTAGGTTAAAATGTGGTATTGATGCGGATATGGTGGTTTTTGTAGGGTCCATGTTCTTGACAAAGTCAAGCACAGTATAGACTTCAAAGCCATACTGCTTTAACAGGATAGAGAGTCCTGTGACCGAGACAATGGCTACCAGTGATGCGGGTACGACTTTCGTGATTTTGGGTAGGTAGTGGGTAATTCCCATGGTGATACCAATTAAGACACCCATGATGGCTAAGGGAACCAAGGGGAGTAAGTGTGCGGTGTCTCCTGTTCCAATATAAAATTGTGAGAACTGTGCTTTAAAGATAATAATAGCGAGCCCATTCACAAAGCCTAACATCACTGGATGGGGGATGAGACGAACTAATTTTCCTAGCTTTAGGAGGCCAAACCCCATTTGAATGAGGCCCATAATAATGACGGCTAAGAACAAATAGCCAACAGCTTGGTCCACGCCAACAAGGTTTATTTGTTGGATGACTAACGGGGCAAAAATAACAGCAACAGCGCCTGTAGCGCCTGAAATCATTCCGGGTCGGCCTCCAAAAATGGCTGTGATTAAACCCATCATAAAGGCCGCGTAGAGTCCGATAGTGGGGTCTACGTGTGCCACAAAGGAGAAGGCAATTGCCTCTGGGATCAGTGCTAAGGCAACGGTGAGTCCCGATAAGATATCATTTTTTATGTTTCGTGGCTTTTTAATTATTAAATCAAGCATGTTGTTTTCTCCCCCTGATGGTTCATTTGTTTTGTCATTTAATTTAATTATCGGATTAAGATTGATATGGATTTCATTAATATTTGTTTAGTGTGTTGTGTGACAAGCGAAACGTCAAAAACAATAGATAGATATATGTTAGGTGTCAATCGTTATTTATACTTGGGCTATTTATATTTTTCATTCGAGTAAATAAAATACCACCAGATTATTGACGTATAGACTATCTTCAAACGTTACTTATAGCGTATATGTCTACCTGGTTACTGCGTACATGCTCGTCTCTTTTTCTACATTTAATTTGGTGATAGGTAATAATCATACCTAGGCGTCTACCACCCTTAGATTTGCTTAATGTGGTTATTTGGGATTAAGTCCCGCAAAAGGTTTGATAAACCTGGTCACTGGGTGAAGGTGGGGATTGATAGCGGTTTAAATATTTGCCGTCGGTATAGGGGGTTTTAAGGGCAGTTAATAAGTCCTTAAAGGGGGTTAAGTTGCCCTCTATTGCACGATCCAATGCGTTTTCTACGTTATGATTGCGGGGGATTACAGCCGGATTGGTTTGTGTCATTAGCCTTAAAGACTCGGAAATAGGTTTATTGTTTTGGCCTAATCGATTTTGCCAGTGTTTGTACCAGCGGTTGAATGCATCTGTCTCATAAAGTGTGCCTGATGGTTGCTCTTTCTGACTAAGGTTGCGAAATGTATTTGTATAGTCAGCGTTGGATTGTTTCATCCAGTCCAACAGATCTGATATGAGTTTCTCATCGCCTAATTGTGTCCCAAATAGACCAAGCTTGGACTTCATCATAGTCATCCATTTGATTTTGTATGTTTTGATAAAGCTGCCTATCGTAGCGGTACCTATTTGAATGGCGGTATCTTCATCCTTATCAAGGAACGGAAGAAGTGTTTCTGTAAGGCGGAAAAGATTCCATTGCGCAATGTTGGGTTGATTGGCATAGGCATATCGTCCCATTTGATCGATAGAGCTAAAGACAGTGTTAGGGTCATAGGTGTCCATAAAGGCGCAGGGTCCGTAATCAATAGTTTCTCCGGAAATGGTCATATTGTCGGTATTCATCACCCCATGAATAAAGCCTACTCGCATCCAATTTACGATCAAATCGATTTGGCGATCCATCACCTTTTTCAAAAGCGCAAGCGCTGCATTTGGCTCGTTATGGATCTCTGGAAAGTGACGTTCAATTGTATAGTTCAATAGCGTTTCAACCAGGGCAGTATCTTGGTTTGCTGCAGCAAATTCAAACGTGCCTACCCGAACATGGGAGGTGGCAACCCGTGTCAAAATTGCACCATCTAGCACTGTTTCACGAAGAACGTCTTCCCCTGACGTAACAACCGCCAGGCTGCGAGTAGAGGGTATACCAAGTGCATGCATGGCCTCTGAAATAATATACTCACGCAACATTGGCCCTAGCGAAGCTCGACCGTCTCCGCTCCGCGAATAGGGCGTACGTCCTGATCCTTTGAATTGGATATCCATTCGTCGGTCATCTGGTGTGATATGTTCACCCATTATATGTGCTCGTCCGTCACCTAGCATGGTGAAATGACCGAATTGATGCCCCGCATAGGCTTGGGCAAAAGGCTCAGATCCTTGTGGCAGCATATTCCCAGAAAAAATAGCTTCTATGTTATCTAGTTCCGAAAAGTTCAGTCCTATTGATGTCGCTAACTCATTGTTCAAAATCACCACCTTGGGTGCCATGACAGTCGAAGGGTTAAGCTTTGTATAAAAGATTTCTGGCAGGCTGAGGTAACTATTATCAAATCGGAAACCCAAGTCTCTTAGTTTGTCAGGGTTTTTGGATGATGTAGTCATACGACGTGTCTCCTTTGTGCTGCTAGTTTATCATTTAAGATAGGTTTTTGTTTATTAATAATTATGTTTAAGGCAATCAAAAGAGGGCACTCTATCAGCATTCCGATAATGATTGTTGCATAAATAATAGGTTTGTCGAGTATAACTGCTATCGTTAAGGTTAGGATAAGGGGGGCATTTCGTGCTGTGGTTGTCATTATCATCAGAACGCGATTTTGGTGGCTTAACTTCATTAATTTGGATATACGTTCATTTAATAAAGAAGATTACAATAAAAAAACCCTAAAGTAGTTAACTGTTTTTTTACGGCCAAAGCTTGTTCCTATTGCTATTACTTGAAGTTGATGAGAAGAATTAGTGAACGACTTTTGCTTGGCTGATTCCTCATTCAGGCATCTCGTATGTCGCTGGATTCTGTTAGAACTCTGAATTCAATTGCTAGCAAAAGACTTGATAGCTAAGTAGAAGATATTGAGAGAAAAACAATTTTTCACTGCTATAGCAAAGGATGGAGTAGACACCCTGAGTTAGCAGCTAATACTCAAGTATAAAAGCCTGTTCATTAAGCTCAATCCCCCGTTTGAAAGCCTAAAAGCCTGGTCTCCAGAGGTCAGAGAGCTAAATGAGGTGTTCGAATCTGCTTTTCAGGGTGATTTAAGTACAACATTATGTGTGGAAGAATTAAAATT
>CAZIOF010000086.1:0-2979 GCA_964540745.1 uncultured Candidatus Marinamargulisbacteria bacterium | reverse complement strand
TTATTTGTCCACTTTGCTAACGAAGCTGTCTCTATTTGTTGATGGTTCTTTTGATTCAGGTATTTCTTTGGATAGGCAGGGGTTTTATAGTTTAGCTGAAAAAATAAAGAGACTCGATCTTTTGTGTGGTAATTTCTTTTTGTTTAACGGCTTGAATGAGTTCAAGGTCCTGTTGATGACGTTGCTTAATGATAGACTGGATATCGGATGATTCAGGGTAGGTGTAGGATGGGAGTGGACAGCCTTCTTTTATGAGCTTGATAATGGCCTCTTTAATAAAGATGGTTTTGGTATCGAGATAAGATTGGATATAGACTTGGAGTAACGAATGTTGGGTTTGATCAGGACATAAGGACTCAATGAGTTGCCGTATGTCACTGGGGATGTCATATAAGAGATTTCTTTGTTTATAAATAAGGGTGTTTAATGGAATGCATTTAGCGCGCATAACGGGAGCTAAATGAGATAAATGAGATAAATGAGATAAGTCTATTTAGCCTGCTGTCCAATGAGAGCCAGTGTAACTTACGTAAACTTCTCTAGATCCTAAGAGACCTGTTTCCAGGGTTATTTTTCGGTCGTTTAACCTAAATTGGCTTTGTTCACCTGTTCGGTTATAAAAATGGATGCGTGATGCGCCAAGGAATTTAGCATAGGAAGCCATTGTTAACTGATCGGTAAATTTGCCACATTGTATATCCTCTAAGTCTTTTTGTGACATGAGGGGGTATTTATCTGGATGTTGTTGTACGTCTTGAATGAAGGTGATGATATCTTGTTGGGTGAGAGGGCCTAAACCTAGGGAAGCTTGGACTGCTCTTGGACCACATTTGTTGGCCAATAAGGCAAGATCGCCTACTTGAGGGTGGTGTAAGGTATCTGTTGGATAAATAGTGTTAATCGGGGCTTTGTTCCAGGCGCGGCATTCTGAGTAGAAGCTGGGCGAGTCAAGTTTAGCGAGGGGTGTTTTTGGCTCTGGGATTGCTAGATCCAATGCCTGAATTTGTCGTGATTTATAGGATAATAATCGTGCTTGCTGAGCGCATATAGCTTGCTCGTCAGATAGACCACAGGAACGTGCTTCTTCTCTTGCAAACATAAGAGCGAGAGCTTCATCACCAGAGGTTTTGGCAGGTGACATTTTAGCCTGATTGACTGGGCTTCTTAGGGATTCGGTAGGACGACATGCTAATACGGAGGTAGCCATAAGCTATCCTTTCTTGCTGATAACTTTTTGTTGAAATGTAGAACAACTAGACTTGTAGCTTAACAAAAACTTGTTTAATACGCAATCGTTTGTATCGAGATATCCATGGTTATTGGTGTGTTCTATTTAGTAGCAAAAGGTCTATATTTTATTTGTTTGACTTATGTTTTTTATTAATGTAGTCTTGAAAACTTTTAATAGTAAATAGCCCTTTTTTGAACAGTTTTATAGCGTGATTTAGATTTGGTTTTGTTCAGTTGGGTAAGTATATAAATACGTATAAAAAAGGGAGGTTTTCTGATATGAGTGTTTGCTATAATTTATTACATATTAATGGTATTGATGGGAACAATAAATTACGACTACATATAAAAAACCGTAATTCTCCTGATGGAAATGGCGTTGACGACGGTGTAACATTTACTGCCTTGTTATCTAAGGCGAAGATCCGGTCTTCAGGTGATGTTAATCGCGATTTACAAGCTTTAAAGAGAGTACTTAAAAAGGAGCTTCTGTCTATTAAGGATCGTTTCGATTCAGGTTCTTTTGATGACCAGTCTGATGATCAATTGCTTGTAGATATTCGAGCACTTATGTCCCTCCATAAAGACTTTTATCGTTATTTTAAAACGAAACGAAAAGACCATCAATCGCTATTGGGTTGGTCTCGCCCCCACCGTTGTTCTTATAATTATGATGGATATCTTGATGATGTGAGAGGACGTTTCTCTTCTCGTTGTGAGACAAGTTGGTCGTCTTGGGTAAAGGATTCAGCGAAGTGGTTGGCTAAGGCAGGATCCTTGTTGTCATCTTGTTCTGAAGTTGATTTTTTTAATGATAACTTTCTTGGCGAATTTTCAGGCAATAGTGTTTTTTCAAAGGCTATCGTATGTCAACCGGTGTTGTCTATATGTTCTGTTTCTGATTTTGATAGTGCTAGTTCTAACATGGGAGAGACAGATGGTTCTTTAATGAGCGCAATCTCTAGTGAGAATGAGAATGAGGATGAGGTAAGCGTGAGTCGCACACTATCGCCTGATTACGGTTCTTCTTACTTAGATAGAGAGCCTGCTTTTAGATCTAGATTTTATCCTGTTTCAGCTGTAGGTACGTCTCAGTTTGGTCATCTTGGGTCATTTGAAACACTTGAAAGCGTAAATGACGTGATTTCTGGCGATAGTGATAGTTTTGATAGTGGAGAGACAGAGGGATCTTCAATTAGCTCAACCTCTAGTGGGAGTGAGTTTGAGGTAGAACCGGTCAGTGTGTCGAGTGGCGTAGCTTTTCCACCCTTAGTTCCATTGACCCACCTTCCTTACCGTGGTGAGGGGGCTTTAGACTCTACTAGGGAAAACAAGATGGCGGATGAGCATTATAGGCGAAAACAATTAACTAATACGTTACTTACTTGGAAGGCTAATAAGAAGCAGATATCTATAATACAAATAAAGCAGACTCTATCTCGCCGTTATTTTTCTTTTTGGAGAACGTATATTCAAAATAAAAAACGATTGGCGTTAGAGGAAAGAGACGCTCAACGGCGAGAAAACAATCGTTTACAAGCCATAGTTGAGAAGGACCGCATTCAAAAGCTAAAGGATAAAGAGCTTGATGTTGAACAACCTCTCCTGAAATTGAAGACCCTTCAAAAGAGGTTGTCGTTAACAGTTGATATAACAAATGATACGCTGACTTGTTTTTATAGTGCATCTGAGGATGACCTTTTATCTTTTGTTGCCAAATTAAAAGATAGGTTTCATTCAGTGAATAAT
>CAZIOF010000085.1:0-11522 GCA_964540745.1 uncultured Candidatus Marinamargulisbacteria bacterium | reverse complement strand
AAATTGTGCCGATCAGCTATTTCGAGATAACCCGCTGTTGTTAAATAGTTGAGATGTGCTATTTCTCGAACAACGTTGACTAGCAGCGCTAGTCGAGTTGGGCGAAAATTGTACAGATCAGCTATTTCGAGATAGACCTCTGTAGTTAAATAGTTGAGTGGGCGTAAGCAAAAACAATAGAAACAACCCGCTGTTGTTAAATAGTTGAGATGTGCCATTTCTCGAACAACGTTGACTAGCAGCGCTAGTCGAGTTGGGCGAAAATTGTGCCGATCAGCTATTTAAAGACAGTCCCTATTGATTTCCGAGGGGTTGCCAGCTACTCCCATTACAATATTCCATACGATCCGAGGAGTCATTAAACCGTATGGCGCCTGTTCGATTACTATTACACGTCGCACTTGATGTCCCTACTTTCATAGGACCATTAATTTCTAATTTAGCAACGGTTGGATTACTCACATTAACCCCAATCTTCCCACCACCATTACTTGTCACTTTAATCGCTGATTGTGTTAACTCAGTCCCATTATCATAGGGAAGATACCCATCAGCAATATCTTGAGCGGTAAAACTTTCAATTTCGTCTTGGGTCCGTTGCTTATCAGTAGGTATCTCTATACGATAGATATCGCCATTAGCATTAACGATTAGCAAGGTATTCTCAGAATTTGCGGCACTCAGGTTCGTTATTTGAACAAGCGTTCCATTCATCTTTATGGATGTAGCAACCAAGTTCGTCCCATTATAGTAAGGGATATAGTTATCTGTAATATCATTTTCAATAAACGACTCAACAGTTGACTCTTTCAAATACCGATCCTTTGGATAAAGGCGCTTTGATATCTCACCGGCGGTATTCACTACTAAAACATATGGATGATGTTGACGCCAATAAAGACCATCACTATCTGCAGAATCGCCTGTCGTTTCATCGTAGACTGTGGGTGCTGGCACCGAATAGTTTTGCATATTTTCAATCTCAAAGAGATTATTAGAATATTTTAAATTAGCATGATCCGAACTTGTCGCCCCTATTTTAGTCCCATTATCATAAGGCACATACCCTATTGATGTATCATTCCAAATAAACCCCTCAATAGTAGCCTCGCTTCGGTATCTATCCTTAGGAAAATCAGTTTTATACACATCTCCCGAACTATTGAGAACTAACATTTTAGGATAAGGTTGAATATGAGGATCCCCATCAATAATCGATTCCGTATCCCCATCCCAAGTCTGTGACGCTAAATTCGTGATTCTAAGCGTGCCATTATTATTTTTAAGCGTCGCCTCTTCTAATTTTTCCCCATTGTCATACACCACGTAGGAATCTGTAATTTCATTAACAATAAACACTTCACTTTCTGCCTCACTACGATAACGATCCTCTGGAAAATCACGTTTATAGATATCTCCATCCGTATCAACCACTAACATCTTTTCTGTCTTTGAATAAGAAACATAATTAGAAGCATGGGCCGTATAATAAGACCGGCTATCTGTAATATCACTTACATGATGCAATCGAACCTTATTATCAGAATTCAAAAATGATAACGCTACTTTATCAGTCGTTGTCCCACCAGAGGTATTTCTAACAAGAATACTAATTCTATTAGCCTCAACATTACCAACAATATCATTGGACTGAAATATAAGTGCGCCACCATTCTCAAAATCATTTTCAGAAGCAAGTACAACACGCCCGGCACCTTCCGAAACCCCAGTCACATACAAGTCTGTCATCGTTGAATCACTAGACTTGAGATGCATATCATAACCAGGGTTCGCGATTCCCAAACCTAATTGTCCTCCTGAAGTTACCGTCATTTTTGTGGCATCACTTAAAGAGTCTCGACTATTTGAAACTTTAAATTTATTACTATCAGACCTATCAGGTCCAAACGACCAAGCACCCGCATTTTTGACAGACAGTGACACTAAGACATCTTGATCTGTTTTTGATTTTAAATAGTAGACTGAATTCTCAGAATCACCTACTTCTTGATTTTGAATATAAACACCATTGGTAGAAGGATCCGTTGTCCCCTCAGATATGACATGAATAGGTGCGCCTGGATTGGTAATCCCTATCCCAATACTAGACTTAATCTCAATCGATCCATTCATCTCAACGCCACCAGAAAAATCACCTGATTTATTAAGGATAAGCCTACTTTTTGAAGTAGACCCATCAAATCCTGAAACCTTTTGTACGGCCCTTGAAAGCCCCGTATCCCCATAGGTTGTTTGATCTGATGTCCCAAGAGTAAGAAGATCACCATCAAAAGCAACATATGATGTATAAAGTTGCCCCACCTGCACATCACCACTTACTACCAGTTCTCTTTGAGGGTCATAATGTCCCACTCCCCAAAACCCATTATTTTTCAAATATAAATCTCGATTAAATCCAACTATACCTTCACGTCCCGTTGTATCCGTTTTATAATGACCAATCACAGCATCTCGAGTCTCAACATCATATTGAACAACCGCTCCAGTTTGTAATTGATTTGTTTTGCCATTGCTAAATAAATAGAGGGAACTTGTTCCTAATTCTAATTTGCCCGATTCAAGCCAGGCCACTGCAGGCGTATTTGGCAATGACATCACTTGTAACGTTGTTTTTGGAAATGTCGTACCAACACCAACATAACCCGACTCCAATAGAGTTAACACCGGTGTTGTTTGTCGAGTATCTACCCCCTCTGGATTACCTGGTACATAAAAATCAACATAATCCTTCCGATCAGTTGCAAACCCATGGGTTAATAGTTGTGGTTGCCAAGTGGCTGTTATACTAGGAGATGTATGCCCAAGAAGCAGTGATTTCCCCCAACCCAAGGCTAAATCACCTGATAATTTGATATTTCCATTCACATCTAATTCAACACTAGGTTCTGCTGTACCAATACCCACATACCCCTCTGAACTGACACGAAACCCTTCAGATTGACGACCTTGATCATTAACCCAAAAAACTAAATCACCATTAACCTCGCCACCATCAAGCCCCTTATGCTGTGCAGCTATCCCCGCCACACTAACGGGACGTCCATTAACTCCTGACTCCTGCCCCACCATAGCCAATTTAACATAGGAATTCTCTACCCCACTATGATTATAAAAAAGAGCAACAGGATCGGACTGAGACAAATCAGTTACTGTAGAGTCCTTACGTATAACCAATGACGGTTTAACCTTCACCGATTGATGATCAACAACCTCATCAGAAGCATCGCCAAAATAATTAGTCAACAACCCACCATCAACACCTATCCCTAAACTTTCCGAAACTGTTAAAATTCCGTTGGAGATTGATGTATTAACTCCAAAATGACCATCCTCCATAAGAATAAACTGACTACCTATAGTTGACGAATTCGTCATAAGTTTTATAGTACCCAAAGATCCATCCCTATTTAAAAGAACAGATTCGGTAGCATTAGAAGCATTCTTTAAACGAAGATGATCGCCACCTGATTTCAATATTAAATTTGTTGTTGTTTGATCCGTCGAAGACGTAATCATCGTTTTACCTGATACCATGAGCCGCTCTGAAGGCTCTATAGTACCAATACCTACTTTATTATCATCTCTAAGTACAAGACTATACTCACGAGGCCCCGTTTGAGTATAACGAGAAAAGGCTATCCCTCCATCAGAAATAACATCATCCTCATCCACCTTCCTGATTATAAGTGCACTTGAATAATTATCAAATCGATAACCATCTATTAATGGTGCGTTCGGATCAGGAAACAGATTACCATAATACAGCATAGTCCCTTGATATAACTCGATAGGTGATAAGGCAAAATCATTAATATGGTCACCCGAAGCAGCCTGATCGGGACCTGTTCCAATCTCTGGACCTACAGGAAATCTCATTTTTCTAACATCCCCGTTATTATCAATAATGAGTAATGTAGGTGTTTCATTATTAGAAATCCCCGGAATCGTAAGACCTCCGTCTGAATTCATCTTCAAAAATACCGAAAGCTCCCCCTCTTTTTCAGCATAAAAAATACCTGTATCCACATCCGAAAACTTACCCGCCTGTGAACTATACCAAAAACCCATACCTTCAACATTTGATTTCCCAGTAAAAATATCTGATGACTTAGCACCTCCAGTTTCAATAAAAAATCGGGTGGGTTCTGTATCCGCAGATTGAAACTGAAGAAAAGCAGTAGGATCCATGACCCCAACTCCTATTTTTCCTGTTGACGTAATCATCATCTGATCAACCAAGGCTTTTCCTGAAACCCTCCCTGAAGGAGCCAATGAAAAAACAAAATCACCACCCCATTGTGAGGCGTTTGCTTTCGCACTTATACCCGCTATGTTCACTTCACCTAAATTTGGAACAGCCCCATAAGTATAAGAATGAGTAAACCTTAGAGACGGTCCATATCCATCGCCAGAATACCCCGTCAATCGAAGTAATTCTTCAACATCTGAACCGCCGCCCTGGCCCTTAACATGAAAGACTTCCTTGGGATTTACATGACCCAATCCTATATAATCAATTGAATCATCAATAACAAAAGGTAGGAGAGACGCATCTGTTGACCAGGTCTGAACACTGGGAATCCCCAAATCAGAAATAAAAAGATTAACTCCTTTTTCATCATCAACACCCTGTTTATGCTTAACTCTCAAACCAGATTTATAATCATAGCCCTTATCTGAATGAGACACCACGACCATACCCTTTGTAGGTACAGATGTCCCAAAACCAACAATATCTAAATCTGACTCTATAATATTTGTTGGTCCCCAAGAAGATAACTCATCACTCCAACCTAAGGTTTGTCCTTCTTGTGCACCAAAATCATCAAGTGAAAAGTCATTTCCAACTTGAACAAGGCCGCCATTTTCTAACACGGTATAAGTGGTATCAATATCAATCGTAGGAATCCATTGACTCCCATCCCACTTCAGAACATGATTCAGGTTTGGGACCACATCAAAAAAAGGAAATTGCTGCAATTGTTGAACAGAAGGACCCGGATATTCCCCACCTAAATCGCCACCCGCTGGTCCTACTGGAGGTAACCCTTCTAATTCCCGTTGTTCAATCGATATAACACGCCCTTTTTGATCCACACCAAGAATAAGGTACTGATTATGATCACCATAAACACCAGTTATAACACCCGAAACATCCTTTAAACTTGGATTGGGATACAACCCATAGACATCCCCAGAAGCCGCCCCACCTGGCACTAAGCCTGTTAAGACCTGAGGCTCCCACTGAGTTAATCCCGAATTCCATACTAAATTAGAGTTTTCAATTGGTAAGCTTGATGACACCCTATTTCCTTGAAGCCCCCTTACAATAGGATCCGGGTAACTCCCCGCCAAATCCCCACCGGCTGGTCCTCCCGGCTCAACTCCCGTTATATCTATTTCACTAATACTTGTAATTCGGCCTTCCGAATTGACTTGAAATTGGGCACTCTTAGTTGCTGACCCATACACACCTGGCACAACGCCCGTAACACCAAGTGACGGATTTGGATATGTACCTGACAACTTACCACCCGCGTTTCCACTGGGAGGAACACCCGAAATAACCGTAGATTCAACTTCTGTAATGAGCCCTTTCTCACTGACAGAAAGAACACCTACTGTATTTGGCGACCCATATTGACCACTTGATAGTTGTGTTTGAGTTTTCAGTACCGGGTTTGGATAGGATCCAGATAAATCACCACCTGCGGCACCACCTGGTGGAACGTTAGCAATGAGGGTTTGATTAATCGTAACCACTCTTCCCTTGGCATCCACAGTAAAATAAGTACTATTCTGAGCATCACCATAAATACCAGCTTGAATAGACATATCTTTAAGCTCTGGAGCAGGATAATCTCCCATCAAATCACTCCCTTCACCAACAGGACCTATAGGTTGAACACCTGATATTTCCATATTTTCCAAAGAGGTTATTCGTCCCTTACTATCCACCGCTAAACGTGTCACAACCGTACTATCACCATAGGCCCCCTCTACCACACCAGATAGAACTAAGTTCGGACTTGGAAACTCACCTTCAAAATCACCGCCAATAGCGCCACCAGGACGATGACCCTTTAATGATGTTATATCCCACCTTGAATATAACGAATCCCATTGTAATCTATCACCAGCCTGAGGAATTTGACTAATAATAGGCATTCCTTGAAGTCCTGATATTGTAGGATTTGGATATTGACCCGAAAGGTCGCCTCCAGCAGCCCCACCAGGAATAACATCTCTAATAGGGGTTTCAACCACATCTATAACTCTTCCTGAAGTATCAACTGTTATAACACTCATCTCAGTAGAAGTCCCATAGTCACCACTCTGAACAGCAACATCCTTCAATTCAGGATTGGGATAAGTACCAGATAAATCACCACCTGCTGGTCCACCTGGTATTGAATAAGGAATCGTCACCTGTTCAATCCCCGTTAACAACCCTTATGAATCAATTGTGACGTGGGTTGATTGGTTAACATCTCCATAAACACCCGCTATAATGCCACGATCTTTTAAAACTGGATTAGGATAATCTCCCTCAAAATCACCGCCAGCTGGTCCACCTGGAACGTGTCCTTCCATCGTGTGCGGCTCCCATAAATAAGAACCATCGCCATCTAAGTCTAGCCATATAAATGTATCGTTTTGCTGAGGAATCGTCGTACTCACTGGACCACCACTTAACTTAACAACAGACGGATTTGGATACGTACCACCTAGGTCACCTCCTGAAGGGCCTCCTGGCTCAACTCCTGAAATAAGTATATTCACCGATTGTGTAACTCGCCCTGATTCATCAACTGTTAATGACCCAATATGTGTAGCATCAGAATACCAACTCTGGTTAACACCAGTCTTCGTCAAATAAACAGATGGGTAAGTCCCTGTTAAAACACCGCCAGCAGTTGTCCCCGGCAATACATCCTCTAAAGGTACCTCTGTAATCGTTGTTATACGCCCTTTATCATCCACAACAACTGTATAACCTTTGGTTGAGGAGCCATAGGTGCCGGGCTGAACACCTGTAGACACCAAAGTTGGGTTTGGGTAAGTTCCTGTTAAATCACCATAGGCCGACCCTCCTGGAGTTGCCGACAAAATCTCATGATCCTGTACGGATAAAAGTCGCCCTTTAGCATCAATCTGAACATTAACTGCTTGCCTATCCCCCCCATAATCACCTTCATCAACACCTGTTTCAGAAAGCTGAATATTAGGATAGTCACTACCCACGAAGTCGCCACCCGCTGGGCCACCAGGTTCAACATCTTCAATAAGTAATTCAGAGACTTCTAAAACACGGCCTTTATCATCTACCGTCACGATAGGGGTATATTGAGAGCTTCCATATTGGCCAGCCGTAACACCCGTTGATATTAATGTTGGGTTTGGATAAGTCCCTGTTAAATCACCACCTGCAGAACCTCCCGGTTCAACACCTGAAATGGGAACCGTATCAATAGACGTAACCCGTCCCTTAGAGTCGAGAATCAATGTCACTGCCTGCTTACCCGTCCCATAATTCCCCGGAGTCACTCCATTATCGGCCAAACTAATACTATTGGACGATAATAGAAGACCATCACTTGAGTCTACTGAATATTCAGGAACACGTAGCCATTCATTATTCTGCCATCTCAATAGTCGTAAATCAGACGTCCCCGATATAATACCCAACTCCTGATTAACAATCTCTAAACCACTACCTACCTCTAGTGAGTAAACAGAGTCTGCATCTAACATAGGCGCCCAAGAAGCCCCATCCCATTTTAGAACTTCTCCAAGCTGAGGCTGTTCAGAAGATATAGGATACCCCTGAATCTTAACTACCTGTGGATTTGGATAACTACCACCCAAATCACCACCGGCTGAGCCACCAGGAATAACCTCTGTAATCGTTTCAGGGCGCCATTGTTGTTCAGCTAAATCCCACACATATATGGCCTTATAAGAAGGGGTTTCATCACTCACTAAATGACCATGGATATGGGTCACTGTTGGATCAGGAAAAGAACCTGTTAAATCACCTTGAGCCTCACCCTTGATTAAGGATGTTCCTATCTTAAGTTCGCCATTTTTCCAAATCAGTGCTTGATTAAGAAGTTGTGGTTCTTCAGAGGCAACCGATATTCCTCTAATTTTGGACACTACAGGAGACGGATACTCTCCAGACAGGTCGCCTAAAGAAGCACCTTCAGGAGGCACATAGATCGCCTGAGCTTGAATATCTAAACCACTTGCATGAAGCGTCCCATCTATCGTCAGTTTATCACGAGTATCAGAATCCAACCCTCCCAATTTAACCTGTTGCGAGAGCATATTAAAAACCATATCCTGCTGACCAAATATAACCTTTCGATTCCCTAATGATTTTATGTCAATAGTCGCACGTGATTCTAATAAAAGCCGCTCACCCCTTAATGCTAAGTCCAACGACGTCATCATAGATTGAGATGCCACCGCCAATTCACCTACTGACAATTGAGATATCTCTACTTGTCCATTTTCAGTAATTTGCCAATGATCACTTTTAAGTGAGACAGACTGTCCTGATCCCAATGAAAAATCATCTTCAATGTCCCATATACCACCGATAAATCCTGATTTAATCACACTATCTGACATTATTTTTGAATAAACATCCTGAGGAACGTCACTAAAAACAAGTTGATGTCGCTGAGCACTCTCATTGGTTATCCAAATAGACATACCATCATATTCAATAGCACCTCCAATAGGCTGCTCAACCAACCCTTCTGGCCGTATTCTTATACTCGGTAGGTTGGTTGAAAAAGAGCCTATTTCTAAACGGGCTTTTGGCTCAGCAACGCCAATACCAAAATGATCAATTTGAGAAAGCATAGCAACACTATTAATTTCAGGGTTCCAACGCCATCCTAAGGCGCGTTTATCATCAAAGAAACGATACCAAGCATCATCTTCATAACCCTCAAAATAACCATCTGAAAATCGAAGACTACCATTAGCTGTTACATCTGTGTAACCCAATTTAAGCCCCCCATCTATGTCTAACATTGCTTGGGGATCAACAATATTAATACCCACTTTACCTGTCCCTGATTTCAGAACAATCGGTCTTGACTCTGAGGTCGTAATATAAGCATTTTTACTGACAATAACCAACGGCTCAACAACAACATCTCGTTCAATCTTCAAGTATGCCGACCCCGTACTTACCTTTATGCCCGTGGCCCCTTCGACAATCACATTAACCGGTTCACTATGCAATCCTGTACCCACTAAAAGTGCGCCTGGATCCAAAGAAAACCCCTTAACCGGTTCTGATCCATTTCCTAACAATATACTATTCAAAGGTATTGAATCAATCCCTAAACCACCTTGAGGTACTGTAAACTCCATTCCAAAATTAGCTGGATTAATAGTATCAATAGTTTCTGCAGACCCACTAAAACTACCTACAAATTCTTCCGCCTTGACGTTACCATTGACCTCCACTGCCACACTAGGATTAGTGATACCTATACCAATCTTAACCACCTTATTCTCAATTAGAATATCCTTATTTTCTGGATAATATTGGAATCCCCCTATATGAGGAGACATTTTATCTAACCGAATCCATTCCGAACCATTATATCCTTCAAATTTCCCATGATACCGAATCATCCCACGTTGAGGCCTAGTATAAGAATCATAACCAACTATGATACCGCCATTAACATCTAAATCAGACTGTGGTGTAGTTGTACCTATTCCAATTCCCCCATTACTGAGAATCTCTAGTCGAGATACCCCCCCCACTTTCATTGAGATATCACCTTTATCGTCTAAATAAGTGTCCGCTTGAATCACTAAATTTCCCACTTGAGTATGATTATCTTGAGGACGGGGTAAAGAAGCGCCCTCTGTCATACGTGATCCATCAGGAAAAATTAAGCCCCCATGCCGAATATATACAACACCATTAACATCTAATGTATGATTTGGCGTATCAGTACCTATCCCTACACGATTCATATCAGGTTTAACGATTAAAGCACGATCCCCCACAACCATCTCTGTGTTCATAACCAAATCACTGGTCAGGGTTCCAAGACCCGTAATCTGAGTATAATTCCCTGATACATGGTGACTAGGCAATGTTTCTAATAATAAGCCTGCATTAACAGATACCACACTGTCAGAAAAACTTGCAGCTAATGCAAAAGGAACCGTATGCACAGGAAACTCTGCCTGTCCTGAAATACCATCTATAGTAACAATAAAACTAAGGTTCTCATTATTAAAGACATCGTCTTGAAAAGGGGTTGTTTTTCCCAATACAATTTCAATATACCCATCTGTAAATAAAAGATCATCAAACTGTTCTTTCCATAATTCAATACCCACGTCACTCATATTAATATCTGCATTTGAATGGAGGGAAATGGATATGGAATACTTGCCATCAAGTAAACCACCATCAGAAAATGTCCCATGAAATGTCACTTCTAAAGGAACCTGAGCAACCAATAGTTGACTCACAAGTAATCCTATTATTGTTATCCATTTGATATATTTTTTCATGTTACACCCCCCTTTTTGATCGCTTAACGTGCCGTCAACTCCACCACAACATTTCCCGCAGAACAACTCACCGTCGTGCCTCCTGAAACACTAGAACTCCCAAATGATCCCCCACTCACCTTAACATCTAAATATTGCCCTGAAGTTAAGGACCTTGATGTTCCACAAACACTATAAGTTCCTGTTGTTGGAACAGTCCAACGTTGCACACCTAATGTAGGAACTGTGACTAAACCAAACAATGGATTTCCAGACGTATAGGTGGCGTCAACCTGTTTATAATTAGGACCAATTCCTGAGGCCCCACAATTAGTAAATATTACCTTAATCAGTAATAAATCAACCCAACTGGATCCTGTACAATAATCAACTGTTTTTTTTGTTGAGTTATAACGCATAGCTCCTTTTGTCGTATTTGAACAACCCTGAGTACTAGTCCCGAGTTTTATACCCCCATTTACATCTAGTTTTGTAGTTGGCGATCGACCAATCCCTACATTACTCCCATGAGTAATGGCACTCACATGACCAAAATCAGAAACCTTACTATAAGGAATTGTGCCATCTGTAATCGCATTTGCTACATACTCCCGTATTGTTGACTCACTTCGCCAAGTATCTGTTGGAAAACTCGCCCGTTTATAAATATCATAGGAACCAGCAACTACCAATGGTGAGTTCAGAGCCTCCGAAACAAGTGATTCGATACGAACCAAGGACCCATTCTTTTTCAATTTTGAATCCTTCAAAACAGAACTATCACTATAGGGAATATAATTTGTTGTAAAAGCGTTTGAAATATAAGATTCAATCTCGCTTTCAGTTCTAGCCTTATCGGGATGAATCGGCACACGATATAGTTTAGCGTCTGCATCTACAACCGCTAATGTATTACTTCTGTTTAAATCTCTTAGGTTAGTGATAGCCATTTTACCATTCTG
>CAZIOF010000084.1:0-18752 GCA_964540745.1 uncultured Candidatus Marinamargulisbacteria bacterium | reverse complement strand
ATCCGACATATAGGCAAGGCTATTATCTAACATATTCCCCCAAGAAGCATGTGGTGGTTGGACTCCTAACCCCAGATAACTAAGTACTGATTCGGTTAGAATAGCGCCACCCATACCTAGGGTTGCAGCCACAATAATAGGGGCTAAGGTATGTGGGAATATATGTTTAATAATGATAGGTGTTGTAGAGATACCCCTGGCTTTTGCGGCTAGAATAAAGGGCCTTTCTTTCACACTGAGTACTTCGGCCCGTACGAGTCGGGCAACCCCCATCCAACTGGTGATCCCGATGACGATGACTACATTCCATATACTTGGGGTTAATAAGATCTGGATCGTAAGAATTAAAAAAATGGTGGGTATGGCCATAAAGAGGTCTACGACCCTCATAAGGAATTCATCTGTACGACCTCCTAGATAGCCTGCAGTAAGCCCGTATAGAATGCCAATGGAAATAGATATCATAACTGAAACAAAGGCCACAGCTAATGAAATACGGGCCCCAAAGATGGATCTGATGACTAAATCACGGCCCAGATTATCGGTTCCAAAAAGATGGGTTAGTGATGGCGGCTTTGGTGATCCGGCAAGATTCGGATCAAAGTAGTTGGGGTCGATATTAGAGAAGAGAGGGATCAATACGCCTGTGAGAATGAGTAGGAACAGGAATCCAAATGAAAATAATGACTTTTTATCTTTGAAAATGAGCCGTTTAAGCATGACGTTCTATCCTTGGATCGACCCACGAATAGGCGAGGTCTGCTATGAGGTTTCCTAATATGATTAAGAATGACGAAAATAAAATGGTCCCCATGATAATGGGGTAGTCTCTAGCAAAGATAGACGAAATTCCTAATTGTCCTAGCCCCGGCCAAGCAAAGATATACTCGATGACGAAGGATCCACTGATCAATGATGGGATACTTAAGCCAAGAATTGTAATAATAGGAAGGGCTGCATTTTTAAAGGCATGTTTAAACAAGAGTCTGTTTTCGGAGAGTCCTCGTGCGCGGCCTGCCGTCATATACTCTTCGGTTAGGATTCCAATAATGCCGAACCGATGGTAGCGTGTTAGACCCGCAATGCCGCCGATGAGTATCGTTAATAGGGGCAAACAGAGGTGGTAACTGATATCTAATGCTTTCCAGAAAATAGAGGTGTCCATCATCATTTGGTTCATGAACCCTGATGTGGGGAAGAGATCCAATTTTAAGGATAACCCTAAAATGAGCATTAACCCTAACCAGAAGGTGGGGATGGCTAATCCTATAAAAGAACCCACCATGACGATGTTGTCAAACAATGAATCTTTTTTAGCACCTGATAGAAGGCCCAGCGGGAACGTAATAATGATGATTAAGGTAAACGAAGAGATAGATAGGATTAATGTTGCCGGAAGACGTTCTAAAAGAGCGGTCATAACGGGTTTTCCGTAGATATGAGAGTAGCCTAGCTCCCCTTTACAGACCCCTTTTAGCCAATATACATATTGGACCAATATGGGCTTATCTAAACCAAGGTTCTGACGGAGCTGGACCACGTCTTCATAGGACATCTGAGGGTCTGCAAACATGTCCGTGGGGTCCCCTGGTGCCCACTGCATGATGGCGAAGGATAAGCAGGTGATCCCCACCATAAGAGGGATTGCGGCTAATAGTCGCCTTAGTGCATAGGGCATTTATTCACTAATAAGTTCGACTGTTTCGATAGTGTTAAATAAGCCTGCAGGACCTGGTTTCGAAAGGTTTCCAATACGCTTATTGATAGCAAATAACGATCGCGGGCTAAACAGAAATAAATAAGGGACATCGTTTCCGATTTCTTTGTAGATACGATTGTAGATAGGTTTTCGTTTTTGTCTTGAAATCTCTTCTCGTCCTTTTGCTAAGAGTTTATCAACGGTCTTATTGCTATATCCGATGAAGTTGAAGCCTTTTGGATATTGAGAGGAATGCCAAATGGAATACCCATCAGGGTCAATACCTAATGACCAGCCTAGCATAGCAGCATCAAAGTTTTTGGGGTCTTTAGGCTCGTTCAGTAACTTCACAAAGGATTTCCATTCCATGAGCCGGATATTGACCTTAACGCCCACCTCTCGACAGAATTGTTGGATGATTTGGGCTGTTTGCTCACGTACTTTATTTCCTTTATTCGTTAGAAGGGTAAATTGGAGCGGTTTTCCATTCTTCTCAAAGAGGTTGGTTTTGGTGTTGTATGTATAACCGCTCTCTTTGAGGAGTTGTTTACTTTTGCTAGGCGAATACTCAAATTCTACTAACGATGTTGGGGGATAGGCCCATGATGCAGGCGAAGAGGGGATCTCAACAGGGGCGCCATAGCCCATTAAAATATTATTGACCAAGGCTTTTTTGTTAATCGCATGGGAGATGGCTTTTCTGATTTGGGGGTTCTGAAAGAGGCTGTTTTTAAGGTTAAAGGCCATGAAGGTGTAAGCTAGGTCGTTATATTCAAAGGTATTTAAGATCTTATTTGCTTTCATTTTTTCATAGTCTTTGGGTTGGATGCCAATGGTGTCAATTTCACCCTTCTCCATGGCCACTGTCGCTGTGTTTTGGTCAGGAAGAATTTTATATAGAATCGATTTAACAAGTGGAGCACCCTTATGGTAGGTGGCATTTTGTTCTAACATTACAAATTGGCCAGGCTTCCATGTTTTAAAGACATAGGGACCAGACCCTACAGGCTTATAATTGAAGTCGGCTGTATTAATGTCCTTATCGTGTAAGAGGTGTTTGGGGAGTATGCCCATAGCTAAACTGGATAGGACAGGTGCAAAAGGCTTAGGTAAGGTGGCTTGGAAGGTGTATCTGTCCACGGCCTTAAAGACGATGGGTTTTCCGTCTATGATGTAATTGCTTCTTCGGACCGTATTGGTCTTCTTATCAAGGATTTTATTGAACGTAAAGAGAACATCATCTGCCGTTAGTGGTGTGCCATCATGCCATGTGACGTTTTCTTTTAGTTTGAACGTGTATGTCTTTTTATCTGCACTGACTGTATAACTACTGGCCAGTTCTGGGACCCATTCTAGGTTCTCATCTAATTTCAAGAGTCCGTCAAAGAGGTTTCCTGCAACAGAACTGGATGCCGAGTCCGTGGTTAGGATAGGGTTTAGGATGGTGGGTTCTGCCCCCAACCTCATAATAATGGTTTTGGATTTATCCACTTTGCCTGGAAATGAACAACCTGCTAACACTAATGATAGTATCGTTAGGCCTAGTAAAAGCCCTTTTTTGTGCGTTTTCATGATGATAAAGCTCCTTGGGAGAGTTGTAGTATAAGTATAGCAATAGAGAAATTTCTTTTTCAAGGCGTTCTTCATGTTTTCTGGATTCTATGTTAATTGTTTAATGATGGTATTTTTCGGGAATATGATCAGGGTCGTTAATTAATCTGTGAGGTTAGGTTTGGCTATCTATGCGTAAAAAAAGAGTGTTTATCAGTGTTGTGTTACTTATAATCGTTCTTGGATCTGGTTATCTGGGCTATCGATTCATGCCTGAATCAGTCTCTTTTTCGCCTGTTAAACGAACGGTTTTGTCCACCTTGTCGTCCATACCCTTTTTACCCACCTTTAACGTTCAGGTTAGTACCGAAAATCAACAGGTGGGGACCCAAAATCGTGACTTAAAGGTCGCGTCTGGGGCAGGTAACAAAGGTTTTGATATCAGGCGATTCCGGACCATTACGGCTAATAAAAAGAACCCTAAACCTAAGCCTAAGCCTAAGCCTAAGTCTAAGCCTAAAGTTAAAGCGCTCGCCTGTGGCGGTGACTTTAGCTTGGTATTGAAGTCTGATGGCACGATTTGGGGGACCGGTCAAAATAGGGACAATCAACTAGGGGTTCGTGATCCCGGTCATCTTACCCAATGGACCAAAGTGGCTACCGGTGCTATTACCATTAATGCGGGCGATAGCCACAGCTTTTACATTAGAAAGGACAAGTCCCTATGGGCCACAGGACGTAACGATTATCATCAATTAGGTTATGAGGCGCCCTCTTTTCTGTCTAAACTTCGGTCGCTATCACTGGAAAGTCTTCAGTTCTGGAAGACGTCGCCCGAAACCTGGGTGCCTGTACTGGGAAAAACCACCCTCGTCTCAGGCGGGTTTCGTCACTCTTTCGCCCAAAAAGTGGATAAGTCGCTACACGCCACCGGACAAAATGTCTTTAATCCTACCGCTAACGTGAACGCAGATTCGGATCAGTGGAAACAATTGCTCTCTCAAGGACGTTACGTTCGGGGCGGTTATGACTTTAGTTTCTACGTGGCTAATGATGGCTCCCTCTGGGGACGGGGTGTGAATTATGACGGTCAATTAGGGTTACGTGATAAACGGATCGTTACCCAATGGACCAAGGTCTTTTCTAAGGTGAAAAAAGTATCGGCCGGGCTGGCCCATACCGTTGTTCTTCGGCGTGACGGAACACTCTGGGTGACAGGCTGGAACTATTTTGGGCAGTTAGGGTTAGGCCGAAAAGTACATCAAACAGGATGGACAAAAGTTATGTCGGGGGTCTCCGATATCGCCTGCGGTTGGGGACATACTTTTGCCCTTAAACAGAACGGAACTCTCTACGGATCAGGTATCAATAGCCTGGGACAACTCGGGACAGGAAGTACCGATAATGTCTTGCGCTTTCAAAAGATTATGGCGGGTGTAAAGGCCATCGCCTCAGGAAAATATCATAGCCTGATGCTCAAAAAGAATGGCTCCGTTTGGGGCGCAGGTCGGAATAATGTCGGTCAGTTTGGGACACTGGCTATACCCCCTAAACCCGTTCAAAAGGCCGTTGTGCCTACACCCAATAAAACCCCTACAACGAACGTGGCCGGTACCGATACTGAAGAGGATTATGACGATTATGACGACGAGGAAGACGAGGACTTTGAGGATGAGGATGCCGTTGATCCTGTTTGGGTTCTTGTTATAAACTAGAACCTAGTCATAAAGGGGTGTATTCTTATCTATAAAACTGTCGTTTCGAAAAATGCTAACAAAACCATGCACTCTGAACTCATGGTTGGCTTTTTTATTCGTACCAAAGCGCCGTCAGCGCTCTTCTCATCTCTCTTGTGATTCTGCTATAGATAACCTT
Source organism: uncultured Candidatus Marinamargulisbacteria bacterium (assembly GCA_964540745.1). GTDB lineage: Bacteria > Margulisbacteria > Marinamargulisbacteria > JABIPA01 > JABIPA01 > CAZIOF01. Next base: position 13,627 of record CAZIOF010000084.1, on the reverse strand, counting down.
TCGCATGTGATCTACACAGAAGAGGATTCCTGGGTACACTATACCGTTCATTGAACCGTAAAAAATTTCTTTTTATTGTATTTCCTACTTGTATACTATAATATCCTTTGATTAGCCTAACCATAGTGTTACGCATTATTGATAATAAAAGGTATCTTCTTTAAAGGACGACTATAATGAACCAAGAAACGTTACGTAATATTGCTATCATCGCTCATGTCGATCACGGAAAGACAACGCTCGTGGATGAGCTCTTTAAACAGAGCGGACTCTTTCGAGAGAATCAAGTTGTGGAAGAACGGATGATGGATTCCATGGATCTGGAACGTGAACGAGGGATTACCATTAAATCTAAGAACGGGGCTTTCGCTTACAAGGATCATACCTTTAACATTATCGATACGCCCGGGCACGCCGATTTCGGCGGTGAAGTGGAACGCGTACTCTCTATGGCCGATGGCGCACTCTTCCTCGTGGACGCTGCCGAAGGGCCCATGCCACAATCCTACTTTGTCCTTAAAAAAGCACTTGAACGTGGCCTTCATATTATCGTTGTGATTAATAAAATAGATAAACCGGCCGCTCGATGTGACTGGGTCGTGGATCAGGTTCTTGACCTGTTTGTTAGATTGGATGCGCCTGACGATTGTTTGGATTTCCCAATCATCTACGCCTCCGCAAAGGAAGGGACCTCTACATCGGATCTCGATACCCCAGGGACTGATATGGTCCCTCTGCTCGATGAAGTCATTAACTTTATCCCCTCACCTAAAGGGGATCCTAACGCGCCCATCCAAATCCTTGTCAGTGCTATCTCCTATTCACCCTTCCTTGGCCGGTTGGCTGTATGGAAAGTGACCTCAGGGACCCTCAAAATGAACCAGGACGTTTGGGTCGCAACAGGGACGGATCAGGGGCGTAAAGGACGGATCACCAAACTCTACCTCTTCGAAGGGAACCAACACGTGGATACCGATCAGGTCTCTGTCGGTCAAATCGTTGCGCTCGCAGGGATTGATGATATTAAAGTCGGACAGACCGTCACAGATATCGAGACTCCCATACCCCTAGACTTCCATGACGTGGATCCGCCCACCTTGTCCGTGAACTTCCTACCTAACGATTCCCCGTTCTCCGGTCAGGAAGGCGAATACGTTACCTCCAACCATATCAAGGAACGGCTGGATCGTGAAATCCTGTCCGACGTCGCCCTTGTCGTAGAACCCCTCTCCGATAGACCCGGCTTTAAAGTCTCCGGTCGGGGCGAACTGCACCTCTGTATCCTTATCGAGAAAATGAGGAGAGAAGGATACGAATTTCAGGTCTCTCGACCTAGCGTTGTCCTTAAAAAAGAGGATGGGAAAACGCTCGAACCGTATGAAACCCTTACCATCGAAGTGGCCGAAGATATGATGGGTCGTGTCATCGAAAAGTGTGGCGAACGGAAAGGCCAGCTCGTGGATATGCAGCAAGATAAAGGTATGGCTAAACTTAACTATACCATTCCCACCCGTGGCATACTCGGCTATTTTGCCGAATTTATGATGGATACGAAAGGGAAAGGGGTACTTAACTGCGTCTTCTCCCATTATGGCGATTATTCAGGTGATATACCCTCACGGAAGAATGGCGTTATGGTCGCTAAAGAGCCTTGCAGTACCGTCTCCTACGCACTCTTTAACCTCCAAGAACGGGGCGTCCTCTTCATGGGGCCCGGCGAATCTATCTATGAAGGTCAAATTATAGGTGAACATTGTCGTGATAATGATCTGCTTGTTAACCCAGGCAAAGGGAAGAAATTGACTAATGTTCGTGCCTCAGGTTCCGATGATGCTATTATCCTGACACCCCATACCACCATGTCGCTGGATGCATGCCTCTCCTTCATCACTCAAGATGAACTGATCGAGGTGACGCCTAAATCTATCCGGCTTCGAAAGGTGTTATTGTCAGAGAGTGAACGTAAGCGCGCAAAAGTCCTTTAAGAAGCGGTTAAAATAGCGGTATACAGCGTTATTTATCGGTCTCAAAATGCTCGCATACCTCAGTATGCTGCGCGTTTTTCACCTCAAATGCCTTGTCTACCACGATTTTAATCCGCTTCTTTTATGTACTACTAACGCCATACATCGTTATTTATCGGTCTCAAAATGCTCACATGCCTCGGTATGTGGCTCGTTTTTCGCCGCTACTAGCGGTATACAGACTGTCATAAATATCCCAAAACAAAGCTGTTCCAAATGTCCAAGATGTGCCATTTCTCGATTAACGTGGCATAGCAGAGCTATGTAAGTGGGGCGAATATTAGTCAGGTTGGGTATGTCGCAACAACGCCATACAGCCTTGTTTTAAGCTTGCTTCAACCCGGCCCCATAGATCTGATGACAGAGATAGACCAATCCTCCTACTAGGAAGGTACCAATTAATTGGTGGGTGATCGCCACATGGGCATGGACCTTTAAGAGGAGCGTTGTGACCCCTAGAATGAACTGAAGCGTCAAAAGCCCTGTAAACAGATGGACCCCTATTTTCTTTGGCTTGGGTAATCGGACCCGGTAACCATAGAAAAAGAGGCTATATCCGCCTATCACTAAGAGCCAGGCCAAGGTCCTGTGAATGAATTGCACCATGTAGGGGTTATGGATCACGTTTTTCCAACCTGGGGTTAAGGACCAAATAATCGCCGGTGCCCATTCCGAACCCATCTTTGGAAAGGTATTGAAGCCATAGCCTGCCTTGAGCCCTGCCATAAAGGCGCCATAGGTCATTTGTGAGATCGTGAGAATGACTAACCCCACGACTAATACATGGAACAGTACAGGGTAGGTGTCTTTAGCAGCCGTTTTTGCCAGCCGACTTAAGCTGATTCGATGCCATAACGTATAACTGAATAACCCTAACGCCATTAACAAATGGGCGGCTAACCGAATATGGCTCACATTGGGTTGATCCACTAGTCCACTCTTGACCATGTACCATCCCAAAAGGCCCTGACAGGCAATTAGGGGTGGGATACAGCCATAGATGATTTTCTGTTTGGTGCTGATGTCTGATCGCCATAGAATGACGCCTAGGAATGGAATTAAGGCCACTAGCCCTAAACAGCGTGCAAGGATCCGATGGAGGTATTCCCAAAAGAAGATCCCTTTGAATTCGGATAGGGTCATGTTCATATTGTATTGTTGGTACTCAGGGTATGCCTTGTAGTGATTGAATTCAGTGGTCCAGGCGGTTTCAGTTAAGGGCGGGACGATGCCCGAAATGGGTTTCCATTGGACCATAGAGAGCCCAGAATCTGTGATTCGGGTGATGCCGCCAATCACAATGACAGCCAGAATAAAGAGACAAAGTGTATTGAGCCACCATTTGATTATTTGTTGTGTCCGTGGTTTCATCATGGCGTGTATTCTACAAAATCTATGGAGACTTGTCTATATGATTCCAGGTATCCAGTGGTGGCTTAAAGGGCTCTCTTTTTTAGGCTTTATAGGTGTCCCTTTTTTTCGAAATGTTAGATGGTTGTATTGGTGTTTGGGGCAGGAGAATCACTTTCGTCACCAGTCCCATTACCTGAACTTGGGGTACTGGGGGGCTGGCGCTCAAACTACCGATGAGGCGGGTCAAGCCATGGCCCAACTGGTGGGTGAGACCGCTTCATTATGTGCCTCTGATCATGTCTTGGATGTGGGGTTTGGTTACGGCGATCAACTTCTGGACAGGATGGACCAGTTCGGTGTGACCCGTCTTTCTGGACTCAATTGTATGGCCGATCAGGTGGCCATCGCCCAGGATCGGTGTGTGGCCTATCGCCCTAATACTGTGGTTGACCTTCGTGTGGGTCGTGCCGAAACATTACCCTTTCCAGACGCCTCGTTTGATGTAGTGTTATGTATCGAGGCCGCCTTCCATTTTGATACACGTGACGATTTTTTGGCTGAGGCTTACCGGGTCCTTAAACCTGGCGGTCGTTTAGTGATGACCGATATCTATCGTCGTCAAAAGACGTTGTCGCCCATGGCCCATGCTGTCCAATGGCTTATTCGACGCTTCTGGTTTTTTCCTGTTCAGAACTGGGTCTTGTCTAAACACTATGAACAGCGCTTACGTCATGTGGGCTTCTCTTTTGTCGCTATCCAATCCCTTTGGGACGCTGTCTTTCTTCCTTATCGGGCCCAACAGTCAAAATGTCGGCAGAACGTCGGTCATGGGGTCTACCGATGGGCTCTTTTTATTGCCTCATGTTTAAGAAAATCATGGACCATAGATCCGCTGGATTATGGATTAGTTTTTTCTAGTCGGTCATGTGCGTAATTAGTTTTTTACGGTGATTTTAAGTACGAATTAGAGGGTTGTGTATAAACCAGTAAAATGCCATACATAAAAAAATTGAAATGTGTCGATATATATATAAATGGGAATTTAACTTTTGGGAGGGGGATTGTCCTATGATGATGTCGTCGAATAATCAGCCTTTATTGCCACACGATACAGAAGATGTGATTTTTCTGGAAGGTCACTTTTTCATTAAGAAAAAAGCCATACAGAAGAACAAACAAGTGGTTCAAAAAACATTTTCAGACCTCTACAAATATATCTCAGACAATTAATTGTTAGATATGTTGAGACGTATTAACAAAAACCTATGGCCTTGGTCATAGGTTTTTTTTCTCCCGAATTTTTGGCGGCCCTATTCAACTGATAGCATTCATGGTGTATTTTGTTTTTGGTGTTAGCCTAAATAATGCTTATCGTTGATTCTATTGTAATAACTAATTTGAAATGTAGGTATCCTTATAATATTATAGGTTTCTTAAATAGAAAGATGGTTGTCTATGATTGCCTTTGTTATGGATCCTATTGGAAATAGTCCTCCCTCATCTCCTCGGCAGCCCATTAGCCCTGTTCAGAGCCCTGATCCTGTTACTGATGCGGCTGCTGCTAATGGAGGTGACCAATTGTCTTTCGACAATAAATTAATGGCATTATGTTCAACATATAAGGTTTCGTTAGATTTAACTAGGGTGGCTATTAAACTAGAAGAAAAGACGCCTTGCTGGTCTCCTTCTCCCAAAAAAATGTGGTCGGAATCTCCTATTAAACTCGCTACAAATGTCCTATTGGCGCTAGAGGAAATAGAAGAACCTAATAAGAGTACTTATATGCAATTAATTTCTGAACGGTATGATGACTTTAAAGCCGATGCAGCGGCTGCACTTGAATCAGCCCAAAAAGAACAACTACTGGCTCCTTCTTGAGTTGATCATGTGGTATTCAAAAGCGAAGGGCTCATAAGAATAGCGAGTGGGGCATTGCCTCTGCATGACTTTAATTTATACGTGTCTCATTAGTCTTTTTATGATCTCTAATTAGTCGATAGTATGTGGTCTAGCCCTTGTTTCATCTTTAGCGTTTTTTGCTAATGATGTTTTTTGTCGTTTGTTTCACTGAGGTGCTTCGGACAGTGTCTGTGATTTATTCGTATAATAAATAAGTATGAAACAATAATAGTATATCGTAACTAATTATAAAAAAATGAAACTGTTTATTAATATTTACGATAAATAACTATCGCCGCATAAAGCCAGTCTATGTGTCGACAATTTTATAATAATTGTGATAATGCATAGGTTGTCAAAGGTTATAGCATTATCATAGAAAGGTGATGTTCTTTGTTTTGTTTACGACCTCCAACTCCAATGAGAGAAAGTCCTGTGAGCGTAGCAAGCTCTACACCACGACCCGATACACTACGACGCACGCCACCAATTCCAATCCCTGGTGGCGGTACCAGTAGGTCTGATCAAATTGGTTCTCAAGAAGAGGCTTTTATGTTAGAAATTCAGAAGGAACTTTTACCTAGTGTGGGAATGAACGTTTTTAGTCGTTTTAAATTATCAAAGAATGAAAATGATGGTTGGACTTTGAGTGATTGTTCTTCAATATCTAACTCTTCTATATATTCGCTTAGTGATCTATATTCTTATTTATTCCGGATTAGAGATAATAATTCTGAGTGCCAGACGATAATTAAATTATTTAACGATAAGTTTTCAATGGACCAAGCGTTCAAGGCCTGGCGGCAATTGTACTGAATAAATGGATTTACCAGAAACGTCTATAGGGGGTTGGTGGTCTATTTATTATTACTATCTGTATGAGTATAACCTGATGTTTAATTGTCCCTTAAACGGGGTATAAGTGCTGGTGTAACTATTTATGAGTAGGGGGGATATGATGGTAAAAGTCACCGCGTCAGATAAAATGACTTACCAGCAGCTTCAAGAGGCGATAAATGCAAAACGTAGTGTCCTTACTCGTCAATTAGATATCCAAGTTCATTATTATGAGGATAAGTTAGAAGAGTTGGATGAGCTCTATGGGCTGATCCAATATTAAATTAAATCTCGAAAAGGGGATAAGGCCACATCCTCAGCTGATGGACAGATTAAAAAGTCCAAAACGGCGGTATTGCTGTTACAGTCTTTTTTGACAGATATTTTAGTATTTAAGGATCGATCGGTAGAAAATAGTAAGGTTCGGAAGGCTTTCTTGAAGGACCATTGTCACGCGGTAACGGTTAAACAAGGGGCGGGCACAGCTACTGAACGTTCAGAGCTCATGGCAACGAAAAAGTGGTTCAGTATAGAGAAAGGAAAGTTCTCTAATTCTACAACCCTTTTCGCTAAACAGTTAGATGATTTCCAAAAAAAAGTGCAAACCTATTACCTGAAGGGTGTGATGGCCAGTATTGATGTTCGTGTCATGGCTGCTATGGTCCATACGGCAGGTGGTCAAGAGGTGGATTATAAGTCCATTCGATTATTAGAGTTTGATCATCCACTCATTGAAGAACAAATGACCATTAAGGCCTTTATTCGGCAGCAGCAGTCGCTTTATTCGATTAAAACGGTCAGTTTTCGTTACGATCCTAAGGAAACGGACATCAGCGCTCGTAGTAGTACAGAGATTGCTAAGGATTTTTCTCCGAAAGACCAAAGCTTGTTACGGCAATGGCTGACTGACCAACAGATACTAGGGACGGATGGGTTAGTTGCTGAATTCACGTCTACCTTTAGAACGGATTTGGCAGACTATTGGAAGACTGTCTCACAAACTCATTTGGATCCGTCTCTAGTGGCGAAACAACTAGAGAAGACACTGCTTATGCAGTCGTTTATAAAAGATGAGCAGTTGCTGACCTGGGGCCAAATTAGTATCCCTGTTTTGAAAACATCATTGGAGCGATTCAAAATCACGAACCAGCAAGCCATTCGGATCCTTAATTTTCTAAAAGATCGTCATGTGACCAAACCCAGTGGCTACGTGATGATCCATGATAGGGGTATCCTCAAAAAAATTATGGCGGATCTTCACGTGCTTAACGACGAAGGCGAACCCCTTTCAGAACAGAAAGTGACAGAGATTCGGTCGTTGTTAGTAACCTTGCTCTATGATCACAAGTCTGTGGAAACGAATATCGCAGCAGCCTTTAATCAGCGTGTCACCTACTTGAAAAAATATGAACCCCTGTTTCCACAACAGTTTATGAAGGAACAGGAGTCTTTGCAGAATGTGGAAACCTTGATTAACCAGTACCAGTTCCAACAGTCGGCCCAAATACCGACCACGCCTAAAGTCGAAGAAGGGCCAGTCCCAGAGATGTTGCCGGACGATGGGTTGGATCGGCCTATCAAGGATCTTCCAGACTCGGAACGCATGACACTTTATAACTCGGTAGATGATTTAATTAAGATCTGTATTGACTCCGCCTTCGAAACCCGATCAGATAATAATCAAAACGCAAAAATGGAGGTCCAGTTCAGAGATGTGGTCTTTGATATCGGTTCTAGAAGTATCACGGTCCGGCACCCTAAAAGTAATAATAAACTATTTTATAAGGTTGGGAGCCAGCGTATTATCGCGAACCAACGTGAGAATTTGCCAGACTCTCATTGCGATGCCTACCTGGTCTGGGTGAAAAACCTATTGGACGATTGGGCGTCCTCAACACCCGAATCCAAGTCCTATTGGGTGACCGGATAGCGGGTTATGGGAACTATTGGATCGAGTAATGCAAAATGGCGACTTATCAGAGGTACACTAGTCCGTAAACACAACACTCACATGAGCCCGACTTGGTGGTCTCTCCGCCTGCGTCATGCGGCGGGCTAATGGCAACCCAAAACGGCCTGTTACTTCAAAAAGTTGAGCCGTTCAATACTCACGTTAATATTCAACAGATTGGAGGATCCAGAGGATTGGAGCTGTTTGATGGTCCCGAGATAGGTCTCTAAAATCTGGCCGCATTCCTCAACGAACTTGGTTCGAATATGGTCATTGCTTAATGATTTGAGCTTGGTTTTGGGCACCCAGCGTAGCAACATGTCAACGAACTTGAGCTTGTTGAACCGAAGGGTTTGAAAAAGCAGAGATCGGTGCTCTAACTCCCATTTTGTACTTAATTGCATACTCCCAATACGGGCCTTAATCCAATCAAAGGAAAACAGGGTCTCTAACTTCTCTAATAACTGGAACGCTAGCGGAATATCTAACTTATGCTTATCACTAATATACATAATGTCTACCACCTTAGCGTAGCTCTGAAATGCGTTCACTAAGCGTGATAGTCGCTTTTCAATACTCTCCTTGGCCGAAGGGGTAGGATGGGCCGCTTCGATAAAGGCCTTTGTCTTGGGCCATTTTTTCTTAAAGGAGTCGTAGGGCGCGTCGATATACTGTGGTAAGAGCAGAAAATCGGTAACCAAATGGCTTAATACCGTTTCGTACTGGAGACAGTAGTCATACTTTTGGTCTTCCGGGATAGGGCTGTCAAACACCTGTTTCTTGAACTGGTTCCCCTGTAATGCGTCATCCATGAGTAGATAGGCACGAATGATCTCGGAGACAGGTTTGCCCGTAATCTTTTCTGTCCAAAAGAAGAAGGTGATCCCCGCTTGGTTCACCACTTTATTCACCAAGGACGTGTGAATAATGTCTTCTTTTAGATAATGCTCGTAATACGTGTTCTTGGCCATGATCTGCTGGATCTTTTTCGGGAAATAGGTTATGAATAGCTCCTCTAATAAGGGGCCTTGAGGGAGATCGGACTCTTGGATCTGTTTTCGGACCGCCATCTTTGTATAGGCTTGAAGGACGGCTAAAACCGGCCTAGGGATAGGTTTCTTTTGTTGTCGTAATTTCTCTAATTCGATGGTCGGTAGTAACCGTAGCTCACGGGCATCTAACTTTTCGGTCTGGATCAGGTTCTGGATAGCTTGGATAAAGATGTCCATTTCCATGGTCGAACGTTTATGGTCTAAGGATAGGAGACGGTGTTGGGCACGGTTATTAGTGAGACAGAGCTCGCTTACGTCTTTTGTAATAGTGACCAGTAACGCGTTACGCTCTTTTTGTGACTTGAGGATCGTCTTGTCTTGGAAACTCTTTAATAGGATCTTGAGGTTCACCTCATAGTCGGACATATTAACGCCGGCTGAATTATCAATGGCATCTGTATTGACACCGGTTCCTGATTTATTTAACTCAATCCGTGCCCGTTGCGTGAGCCCTAAATTGGCGCCTTCGCCAATGACCTGGGCACGGCAGTCTCCGGTCTGGATACGAACGGTGTCGTTTCCTGCATCACCTACAGCTGTGTCGGTCTCTTCTTTAGCCTTGATATAGGTGCCTATACCGCCAAACCAGAGGAGGTCAACTTCCATTTTGAGGATGCATTGGATGAGCTCTTCACCTGTTAAAGTGGTCTTTTTGGTCCCTAAAACGGCTATCATTTCAGGGCTTAGTTGGACTTCTTTTGCTTTTCGCTCAAAAATTCCGCCACCTTTACTTATTAGTTTGGTATTGTAATCTAGCCAGGACGATCCAGGCCGATCAAAGAGTCGTTTTCGTTCTGTCCAGGACCGTTTTTCGTCCGGGTTAGGGTCCAGGAAGATATGTAAATGGTTAAAGGCTGCTTGTAGACGGATGGTTTTACTTAAGAGCATGCCGTTCCCAAAGACGTCGCCCGACATGTCGCCGATACCTGCAACCGTGAAGGTTTCCTTGTCGATATCTTTGCCTCGTTCCTTGAAATGAAGTTTGACACATTCCCATGCGCCACTGGCTGTGATGGCCTCCTCTTTGTGGTTATAGCCGTCACTTCCGCCTGATGCAAAGGCGTCACCTAACCAAAAGTTATAGTCTTTTGAGATGGAATTGGCCACATCAGAGAGCTGAGCGGTCCCTTTATCGGCCGCAACCACCATATAAGGGTCCGGATGATCAAAGAAAACCATATCTTTTGGGTGAACAATACCCCCTTTTTCGTTAAGGGTGTCGGTGATGTCTAACATAGATGCGATGAAGCGCTTATACTGTTTGACGCCTTCTTTTAGGAACGCCTCTTTGCTGGCCGTCTTTGCCTTGATGACAAAGCCGCCTTTTGCACCTACAGGGACAATCACAACGTTTTTGGCCTGTTGGGTTTTTACAAGGCCTAGAATCTCACGTCTGAAATCGTCTGGCCGGTCCGACCAACGGAGCCCGCCGCGTGCCACATCGCCGAACCGGAGATGGGTGCCTTCCATGCCCACGTCATGGACATAGATCTCGTATTTGGGGGCTGGTTGTGGGATATCAGGAACCCGTTTTGAAAATAACTTGATTGAAATGGCCGTTTTATCGGTCTCGTGCTGGATAAAGAAATTGGTTCTTACTGTGGCCCTTACTAAATTATAGAGGCGTCTGAAAATGGCGTCCTCTGCAACCGTATCAATGGCACGTAAACTGTCTAAGAAGGCTTGTCGGATGGGCGGAAGATGGGTCTTTTTACGTTTTTCAGTGGATCCTAGCGTATTGTTAGGGTTAAATTTAGCATAAAAGTAATCGATCAGCTGCTTCGTGATATGGGGGTAATCTAAGAGTGTTTGGTTAATTTTGTCCCGGGTATAAGAACGGGTGAGTTGGAGCATGAGGTTCCGATAGGTTTGGACCAGATTAATGGTTCGCCAATTGAGCTGAGCATTAATGACTAATTCGTTGGTAGGATCATTTTCGGTTCGGTTCTCAAAGACCTGTTTGAGGATATCCTGGATGAGTTGAGGGAAGTCACCATTATCGATACGGTTGCCTTGCTTATCTGTGACACGGAACCGATGGATATAGCCGATAAGGACCTCTGTGGATCCTACACGGGTGGTGAGCTCGTCATAGACAAAGAGACCCAGGTATTGAAGAATAGGCATGACTTTAATGAGTTCGATCTTCTCTTTACTGTAGATGGTGAGTAGCGATACCTTTGCAGAATAGACAGAACTGTCAAATATAAAGGGGACTAACGAGAACTGGACACTTTTTTCATGGCGGAGCTTTTCGAGATAGAGGATATCATTTAAGGCCTCTTTTGGGGTCCGTCTGACCCGATAATGGCGTGGGAAGAAGGGTGCATACTCTTTATGGAGACGGTTTCCTAATAGGCCTGGATATTCGGTGCTTATGAGATCTTTTAAACTTGCTGTCCATGGCATGACTAGGGTTTGGATAGTATTTTCAAGGGATGGGAGGTCGGGTGATTCAGGTTTTTTCTGATCCAGATAGAGGTGGAGTCGGCAGAGATCGTTGCCCCTTACTTCAATACACTCCATTTCGTTGTGCGGAATGGCTGTTTTGATGAAGGCTAAGATGGCATCGATATTCTCTCTTGAAAAGAGGGTAGGTGGCAGGACCACCAGTAGAGGGAGTGTCTTTGCTGTTCGTCTGGGTTGGATAAAACAATGGATTTCTGTGGGGTTTACGATGGAAAAGATGTCGTCCACCATTCTGAGGAGGCTCTCACTGGGGGTTCGAAAGAGTTCAAATTTTGGGATAGTGGTAAAGATTCGGATCACTTCGTTGTAGTTGTGACTGAATTTTGCCATTTGTCGTGCTTTAAAGATATAGGCCATTTTTAGATGGATCAGTGGTGTGTCCATGTTTTTTGTCATGAGCGAACTACGTCGGAGTAGGCCAATGAAGATATGTTCAATTGTCTCATTGGTTTTGGTGTTGATTTTGATGCTTAATCGCATCATCTTTTCGAAGCGTTGGATAGGGCTATTGGATTTAATGGTATCAAAGGCAAAGGGGGTCTTGACATCTTTAGTGTCTTTGACCAGTGTTTCAATGGTGTTTTTTAAGCGAACAAAGCGTTTATGGGTGAGTGATGTGGCTAATAGGCCACGCCCTTCTTTTCGGTTTTCTGTGACCCTGCTCTTTTTGTGGATGAAGCTTGTATATCCAAAAAAGGAGAAATTTTCTTTGTCTAGCCATTTCAGTAGGGCCTGCCATTCAGGGATAGGTTCAGTTGTGTTGTCTTTCATGGTGGTTAACTGTTTGTTGACCATGTCTAGCTGTTGATAGATATGATGATTATCTTGTTGAGAGCGTTGGATACACTGGATATGGTATCGGATATCTGAGATTAGGGTATCCATGGTTTTATCGTTTTCCATATCTTCGAATTCGATATATGTGAGTGAATAGTTAGTGGATGGCTCGGTGGGTTTCCCGAATTGGGTGATCATACCTTTTGTATTGGTTTCTACCGCAATAATGGGATGTAAGATACGGGTGAGTTTGAGTCCATATTTTCGGAAGAGGGTTTTAAACGTCTCTACAAGGAATGGCGCGTCTGGAAGAACGAGTTCAAAGACATGGCTGCGTTGGTACCAGACCTTTTCGCTTTCTTTTGTTCGGACTTGGAAATGACCGTTTTGCTTAAAGGCTTTTTGGAAGAAGGTATACCGATCATTTACAAAGGGTTGCGCTTTATTAAGAAATGCTTCTTGATGGACCTGTGGCGGTATCGTACTGAGGTAGACCTGACTGAATTGCTCGAATAGTAGGGGTGTCTGTTTCTTCTTGGTTGTCTTTGTAGTACTCATTGCTGATGTATCTCCTGACCTTATTGGTTTATACATACGGCTTTACGATAGGACTGTTATAACCTGAATGGAACGGTGCGTCTACCCATTTTATAATAGGATATCAGAAAACCCTTGTTGGCGAGTAGGAATTTCTTGATGAGGAGGGGGCTGGTGTGGCTAAATGGACGTGTTGGATTATGATATGATATCGTGTTGTTTTTTTATTAAGATAATAGGGATTCATTAAGAGAGGCTTATCATGTTTTTATTACTTGATATTGGAAATTCTACTACCGTGATGTCATCCTATGATGGGACGTCTGTCTTGTCTACCACTGCCATGCCCACGGATCGGTTTCGTCGTGAGATTGGGTCGTTAGGGTTGGAGACCTCCTATTCGCGTGCCATTGTGTCTTCTGTTGTTCCCGAGATTGATTCGTTATTAGGGGCTCTGGATCCAGTCTTCATTTCTTCTAAGAATATTCCGACTCTATCTATTAAAGTTAGTTCAAAGGAACAAATTGGTGCCGATCGTTTGGTGAATGCCCTTGCCGCCTATCATCGTGTTCAGGGGAGTTGTTTGATTATTGATTCTGGCACAGCCTTAACTTTTTGTTATGTGGATTCCAAGGGGTGTTATCAGGGCGGTGCTATTTTTCCTGGCATGACGATTGCCTCTAAGGCACTTCATGAGCATACGGCTAAGATTCCCTTGGTTTGGGTGG
>CAZIOF010000083.1:0-3884 GCA_964540745.1 uncultured Candidatus Marinamargulisbacteria bacterium | reverse complement strand
TTTGATAGCAGATCATGAGTGTCTCACGTAATAGGTCTTTTCCTGACTCATCCCTATCTTGGTATGTGCGGTTGATAATTTCCTCAATAATGGGTGCAAGTGTTTGAGGATCTTCTATTACATCCTTCGTGGCTAAATTCTTCATCTCATCACTTAAAGCACTTATAACGTTTCCATTATCGATGATACGGGCACTAGGGATCCCCTTAACAGCCGCCTGTATGGCTGGCGTAATATCTTCATCGTGTAAACCTAATCTTTTTAAGTATGGGTTTACATGAGATTGACAAGCTTTACGTACACAATTGGCTATAGTAGCTAATACTGCGCTAGTAAGAACAACTGCTCCACCAAATTGTGCCCAATCCATCCATGTATATCTAACAGGATCAGGCGTAGTTGTATGTGTAGGCCTACTAGATGGGTTAGTGATGTCAGTGCTGTTAGTGGTGTTAGTGGTGTTACTGTGAGAACCTCTGTCTTCATGTTGAAGGCATTCACCTTGATCTCTGAATACCTCATTAGCGCATACCTGTTGCTCAACAGCTTTGGCATTTACGCCCAATAAGGCGGCTTTATCAGCAGAGAAAGATGCTTGAGACGAACAGTATATGTTGTATTCATTCTGTGAAGCAGGAGGGCAAGAGGATCTTGAGTTACTGTAAGGTGCTAGAAGTGAATGTGTAGGAAGACGAGTGGCAGCCGTTGCTCTATCCGTTGAACTGACACCGCCAAAGATCGTATTAAACGTAGCTGCCATTTTTTGGGGTAGCGTTTTTTCAGGGGGGCAGTAGTTTGTTAAATGAGAAAATGATGTAACGGCCTGATAAGCATCATCATAACCAGGGAATGTAGCCACAAGATCGTCATGAAACTTAGTTGCGCAGGTTGTAGCTGGCGTTTTGTCTGCAAGCATGTCTTCAATAACAGCCCCTGTAAAGAAATGAGTGGTGCCATTATGGGTTACTGTACTATCCGTACAGGCCGCTTCAGTCGTGGGGATATATGCCAATAAGCTTAATAGAATCATTTTGGGGGAGAATGATTTTCCCAGACTCTTTTGTGCCTGCTGAAGGGCCTTCTCTCTCCCCTCAGTTGTTGGCGGGCTCTCCAAGTTCTGTTTAAGTGCTGCAAGTTCGGTTATGATCTGGCGGCCACTTTCTTGAAGATCTTCAAGTTTGACTGGAGCTTGTTTCGGAACTGGAGCTTGTTTCGGAGCGGATTCAGGTTTAAGCTTGCAATGAGCTCTCGTCTCAACCGTCGAGCTAATAATACTATGATTCATCGTGCATGTCTCCTTTGTTTAATATAAATCGTGTCTAATTGGGATTGAGCTATTATAATTAGTTGAATCCTACTTAGATATATTATTATCGAGTCTACTAATAAAAAAAATCAAATATTTTTACTGTTAATAATAAAAAATATAAATATAATTATTAATTATAAAAAGTCAACCATGTTCTGGTAATTAGTCTTGAGCAAGATAAGGACAAAAGGTAAAAGCGGGGGGTTATGAGGGGAATCCATTTCTGGCCCAATTAAACCATTCATAAAAGTTAGAAGGGGCCATATTATCCTGTTGGAAGGCCTCGTTATGAGTTGCAGGTGGATTATTAAGAGGGGCTTGCATGGTAACTGCGACCTCGTTGAGTTCAATGTCGTCACCATGTTCGTCATTGATGATGGGTTCAATATGATCATTACGTTCATCATCGTTGACGGGCTGTTGGCCATGTTGTGGCGTGCGGTATTATGTGACAAGTTTACCTATACCCAATAGACCACCCGTCATTCCTAAGTAGGACAGGTAACGAAGAAACGATTCGCCGTAGCTAATATGTGTATTGGGTACGAGTCTACCGGTATTTAGATTGTGGGTGTTTTTTTGCGGATATAGTGGCGTATCTCGTGGACAGTGTCCTGTACTTACTCTGATGTTATCGGCACATACCTGTTGCCCAATAGTAGTGGCATCTACTCCCAATAAGGAGGCTTTTGCAATGGAAAAAGGCGTTTGGGATGAACAATGGGTGTGGAATTGTGACGATGTGGCTGGAGCGCATAACGATGCTACCGAATTCTTATGAGAGGGAGGACGTCGATGGTTTAGGCGTAACGTACCGGTCTTCTTGTGATTAACTGAAGTACCCCTATTAACAATCCTATTAAAGACTGATGATATTGTTTGGCTTGAGAGGGGTTCAGATCGTAGCTCTTTGGGAAAGACCGATCACCTGACAGTCTGGTGTTAGAGGGTAGGTGTGTAAAACCGAGATAGTGGCCACAATCTGTGGCCACTATAGAGATAATAATAATGTTTATGGCCCATTCCTGATTCATTGCGTTATACGATAAGTGTTTTAAACAAGAAAAGAACCATCAGAATCCAGAGCAGGAGAACCGCTGGAAGATCTGGTAGAACCGCCAGTACCCAAACGGTGAGGTCTACCACTTCTAGAAGTACATGTATCTTTGAGTCTGGCAGTAGGGGGAGCGGCAACCGGGGGACTAACCGTCCAGCCGCCGCCACCAGAAGGGCCATCAGAGTTACTACCATCAGCGCTAATACCATGAACACTAAAACGAACATCAGCAGAACCCATTGTACGGCTGACTTGAGCAAATATATCGTGACTTTCGGATGAAGCGGCTGCGCCTCCTGCTGAATGGCCTGCTCCTCCGGATGAAGGGGTAGCTCCTCCAGGCTTGAGTATTGCAAACATCGCATACTTATCAGTGTTTTCATCGCTAGGCAAGGAGATGCTGGTTGATCTTGTGACGTCTATCATGGCCGTTTGTATGGTCGTGTTAAGCGACGTTCGTTCAGCTTCTTGGGTAGTGCCTTTTAGATCAAAGGCCTTTAAGATCTCATCAGTGAGTACCTGAGCACTCTTCTCTCGATCGGCAATAACCCAGTCTGGGATTGTGGTTGTACGTTTTTGTCCTAGCTTGGATTCTGTATCAACAGAAAAGAGCTCTCTATTTTGGATAAAGCGATCCCTTATACTTAAGTCTTTTGGTTCTAATCCGATATGTGCGTCAAAGATCCTCTTTTTAGCGGTTAGAGCCCAAAGTGATGTCACAATCTCGGGTTTAAACTGATCACTGTCTTTATTAAACAGGAGTCTCAGGCATTCACGTTTGATGTCGCCTGGATGGAAACTATTTTGAGTATTCCTTGTTTTGTGATAGTTTTGATAGCAGGTCATGAGTGCCTCATGTAATAGGTCTTTTCCCGACTCATCCCTCTCTTGGTATGTACGGCTGATAATTCTCTCAATAATGAGTGCAAGTGCTTTAAAATCTTCTATGACACCATTCTCCCTGGCAAAAGTGTTTATCTCATGACTTAAAGCCTCCATAAGTCTTTTGTTATTGATGATACGGGCACTAGGGATCCCATTAACGGCCTCTTGTATGGCTGGCGTAACATCTTCATCGCGTAACCTTAATCTTTCTAAGTGTGGGTTTACATGAGATTGACAACATCTAAATACGCCATAGCCTACACCCGCTACCGCTGCGGTAAGAACAACGGCTCCAGCAGAAAATGTTAACCAGTCCATCCATGTGTGAGGGGTCGCCAGTGCTGGCGTACCGTCTTGCTGGGCGACAGCCGAAGTTTGGGGCTGACTCTCCCTAGTTGCAGACGTAGATGGAGGTGAACCTGTGCCTGTACTGCCCGAAACTTCAGACTGAAGGCAAACACCATTGGTTCTGAATGCTGTGTTAGAGCAGACCTGTCGCTCAACAGCTTGGGCATTTACGCCCAATAAGGTGGCTTTAGCAGCAGAGAAAGGTAGTTGATCCGAACAATGGCTATCATATTGTGCAGTCGTGGCAGGAAGGCAAGAGGATCTACTTTGACTACTGTAAGGTGG
>CAZIOF010000082.1:0-20237 GCA_964540745.1 uncultured Candidatus Marinamargulisbacteria bacterium | reverse complement strand
AAGGATTGAATGCAACTAAAAGGTGCTCACTATAGTTACCTTGGCTTGGGATATGGGCGCCTAAAACAGTACTGAGCAGCGTACAGAAAGTGTGTCATAAACGATCGTTTATGAGACAGGGTGTATAGAAAAGAAAACTATTCTCTTTCCTCGGCTATGATGGTAGAGACGCCTGCTGTTCAGGTCACGGCCTCTCAAAGTCCCCCCTCTGACTCATTGTCTGGAGCGGTCGCCGCCTTAAATGAGACGACAAATGGGCACGTAACGATGCAGGAGGCCCAGCTACTTGGTGGTGGAGGGGGTGGGGGAATGGCGATGCCATTAAGTTGGGTTGGTGACCCAATGGATACAACTCCTGTAGTTGGTTTCAATGGCCTGGAAGATTATAATGACGATGATTGGGGCGACTTACTAAATTAATCATTATCTATGTGATTACCAAGCTAACAGGGCTCCAAAGGCACCTGTTTTAGTCTACTGAAATGCCTAACAGCCCATATAAATTCTTTCTAGCGATTCTATTAATGCTTCCTTCTACCAAATTGAGTTCATCTTCTGTATATGGCTTACGTGACTGTGGATCCGTGACAGGCTGATCTACCTTTTTGCGTTCCTCTCGATAATGTTGAAAGGCCAACTTTTCATACATAACACCTTGATGTGCATTAATGGGCGTTCTCATTAATCGAAAAGATAACGGGCATTTATATGTTTCTCTATCATCCTCAGATAGCATAAACCTTTCATCCAGATGATCTAGTGTGTTTCTATCTAAGTCTGTTGAGTGACTATCTTCACTGATTTTTTCTTCAATCCATGTCATCGCGGTATGTATCATGATATTTTTCTGAGAGTCTTCTCGAGCACAGTCCAGAATAGTGGATAATAAGGTCTGTAAGGTAGCGTCTATTTCTCTATTAGAATTACCTGCAACCAAGTAGGCCGTATTCATTAAGATAGGTGTTAAGAGTGTATAAGACGGTGTGTCCTTTGATTTTTCAAAAGCACATATCGTCGTCACCATGTTTTCTAATAATTTGAAATTACGTGTTTCAGCTGCAAAAAATGCCTCAAGTGCCTGTTCTTGGGGAACCAAATCTTGAGGAACCAAAGGTGTGAAAAACTCTAAAAATAGCGTATTAAATTGTTTATGTGATGATTTAGACTTTAGAAGAGAACTTAATTGACTTATTAATTTCGCCACTGTATCTACAGACTCTGTGCTGCTTGCCTGTTTTCCAAGACCGGAGAGACAAGTCAAAATAGATTCTTCTCCTTGGCAAGAATGTTTTAGTTGTAGCGTTTGATCAATAAGTTCATTTAGTGGTTGTTCAAGCATTAACTGTTCATCAGGGGCCTGTAGCCTGTCACCCAAAAAAAAGTTTACAACGCTCTCAACATATTGGTTATATTCCGTCTTGAAACCTGCTGATCTCCCCTTTGGTAAGTTGTCGTTCAATTCACGCCTCAAGTGGTCTCTTAAGTTGTTTATTTCTGTTATCCACGTTGACGTCATATAGGCGCTATCTCCAGTGATACAGGACTGATTATGCTTCACCATCCCCAAACCGTGTATATTGGTATATATGGCCTTATAGAATCTTTCTAATTGGTCTACACAATTGGCTCTTTCAGCTTCGTTTAGTTCCTGTCTCATTAAGACTATATGGCTCATTAAATCCTTAACGTTAGTAATCGGTTCATTTATTTTTGTCTTGCAGTCATTAACATCCGAACTTCTTGTTGCTAATGGTCGAACCACATAGTCTGCTCTAGCGTCTGTTATTGCGACAGAGTCTCGCCTTGCTTGGGCGGCTGGAAGGATAGATTCCGCCCTGTCTGGTTCCGGTGCTGCAAAGGATCGACTCTGATTTACTAATGCAGGACGCCTTCTTCGAGATCCCCTTGGTGATAGGTTCCGTTCATTTTGAGCTGCACAACAACTAAACATTCGTATTTCCTCCTAAAAAATTTGACTGTGATATTTATTTAATTTTAAGTTTCTTTTAATCCTGTTAACTGTCATTGAGATTAGTTCTAACAAGGTTTTTAAATCTTGAAAATGTGTCGACTGAATACACTCAGAAACTAACTGTCCTTGGTGATTTAGTTGCTATATGTTTTTTTAAATAGCTCATTTCTAGTGCCTGTTATCGACTTATTTCAGATGATAGAGTTTTATTTTATATATCAATATTATTTTTCATAAAAAATGTATATTGTCTTCTTTATTTTTTTTAAAGTCACGTTATGTCCTTGTTCTTTCTAGCAGCGTTTGGGTAAGTAAATTTTCCACATCACAGTCCAGGTTAGTGATAGGAGAGGCTTTTTTAGAGTCTCTATCTATTGCCATTGTCAATGAAAGTCTCAGAACAGCGTTTCGTGTTGGACCGTCTAAGCTCTTAAATGGGGTGTCTTGTATTGTGGCACCCAGAGCCTGGATAATAGCTAGCCTATTTAGTTCAGTTAAAGTCATCCCTGTATTGTTTTCAAATTTGCTTTCTTGAGCGTTTTCTCTCTTCCACGTCATGTCGCCTTCGAAACCATCGTCGTTCTTAATCGTTAATGTCCAGTCCTCATCTTCAGACGGAGATTTCCAACTGAGTTTCAAGGGCCCTTTTATTTCGCCTCCAGACCGTTCTGTAATGATAGTTTCAGCAACTATGTATACTGGATGTAGGCTTTGGATAGTGCCGATAGTTTCAGCAACTTTGTATGGGGTAGTGCCATTGAACGAGGGTAATGGAGGGGGTTTTACTGAAGGTAGATTCAAAGATAGACCAGGAAAGGCATACGTTGGTCTTAGAGACTCAGGGAATTTTGTAAGATCTGTCTCTACTTTTAAATAGGTTGCTTCGTCCCATATTAATCCATTCCTATCTGCCCTACGTGAGACGTATACATTGTCACCGTTTGAATCACAAGAAAGAGCGAGCATGTTCTGCATTCTAGAAAGACTGATACAATGAATAGCCTCATTTATTAGTGTTTGTTTTATTCCCTCCATTTCGAAAGATAATATAGCAGTGCCATTTGTATCGTTACCCAACGTGTAGTCGCTTATGGAAAAACATCTTTTGTCCTTTGTGAAAACGTTTATGTCATTATTATCAAAACAAGTTTGAGTTCTTTGTCGATATGCCTGCAATTCTTCAATGTTTAGGAATATATTTGAATTTTTAGAAACTGCAGCTTTACCAACATATTCTTCTTTGACTGTTGTATAAAGTGCCGGATCTATGTCGTGGTTTCCCAAATTAAGAATCATTAGTCTTTCAGAACGTTCATCTACAACATTCGATAATTTTATAGGACCAAATTCATTAACCTGACATCTACATGGCACGCCATGCACTCGACTCGTTACTTCAGTGCTTTGAGGAAGATCGTCGTCGTCAGAACTATACTCATATAGTAGGTCACTAGAATCTGAATCAAAATCAGGCGCTCCCTCAGAGTCACTTGTTTTCGGTATAGGAAGGTTGCTCCATGACGGGGTTCTCCCTGACGGATTTAATTTGCTTGGTATAGGATTAAACATAATGATCAGGTCCTTTTTAAATAGTTATTTCTACATCCTATTGTCGACGCATAATGAAATAAATTTCAATTATATTCAAAAAGTATATTTTTTAATTACCACAAACCGTAGTCATCCAGAAAATTTTTATACTTACCGTAAGGGAGATACGGATAGACTTTAATTTAATGAGAGGCACTTTAATAGGGCTAACATGTTAGCCGATTCAAGGGGGTTGAGGGCCTTAGACTGATGTTGCTGTTATTACCAGGGCAAAAGAGCCCCATTAGCATGCCAAAAGGTGCCTGTATTTTCCAGTGAAAGCTCGTTAATACGGTCAATAATCTGTTTTGCAGCCGTATCAGGGGTGTCGTTCCCAGTGTGGCCGGTCATCTCTGTTTGAATCCAGCCAGGATGAATAATTCCTACGGCAATCCCTTTATCTTTGAGATCAATAGATAGGGACTTCCCTGCACTGTTGAGGGCTGTTTTACTCATACGGTAGCCGTAATGACTTCCACTAGTATTATCATCGATAGATCCCATACGGCTGGTGATTAGGATGACCTTGCTTCCTGATCCTAAATAGGGGAGACATTGGGACGTGATGAACAACGGGCCTAGGGCATTGGTTTTGAATTGTCTATCTATTACGTCTGCAACCTCTTGAGTCATGGTGTCGATTCCTGTTCGGCGAAGGAGCCCTGCATTATTAATTAAAACATCAATCTGCTGCCCTTTTAACTGCTCACAGGCCTTCTCTACACTGGCAAAATTACCTACATCTACGCCTTCTATAATCATCACCCCAGCTAATGACTTTAGTTCCTGTGACGCTTGTCGACAGAGATTAATAAGTGTGGCGCCTTGGTGATGATATTGCTTAGCGAGTTCAAGGCCTATTCCACGTTTGGATCCAGAAATGAGAACGGTTGTCATAAATGAGCCCCTTTTTGTGACTGAAGAGTATTATCTGCCAAATATAACCGACGATAACTGATCAGTCCAATGGCCACTATATTGAAGGGTATTAAGAACCATAAAAATAGCCAATCAGTAAACCCTAGGCATAAACATAATCCGATGACTAATAGCTGAAACCCTAACCCAAAGATTGAAATAGCGGTCATGAAAAAGGCCGGAATGTCAGATAGATGGATAGCGTTTGGATCAAGCTTATGAATGATGCTATCTTGCCATCCATAACAGATCTCATAGAGACGAAAAAGAATACTTAAGATAACGGGATTATCGCGTTCATATGGGGGAGGCATGCTCGTTTCTTTAATACGACTAGTTTTATCACCTTGGTTGGCATGCCGTTTAATACAGTAATAATAATTGTAGAGACTTCCTTGCAGTTGGAAGCTTAACCACGACAGTAATGCAACTAACCAAAACGCCTCTGTTGTATACCAAATCGCAGCAAAGAGTAAGATATTGATCAAAATATCTGATAACGAGTCAAAGTAACGCCCCACATAGGAAGGTTCTTTCCGTGCACGTGCTAATTCGCCATCAGCTGCATCTAGAATACTTTTTAGAATAAGGCAAAGGGTAATAAGAAGAGGCGATAGCTCTCTTATAATCAAGATAACAGCCAAAATACCGACTAAAAGAAAGAGGAGTGTCACTGTTTTTGCGCCTATGGATGTGGGCAATAAGAGTTTGACAATCCCTCTTGCTACAGGTCGACCATAGTCTGAAAGATCCGTGAATTGTACGTGGGGTGGCAGCTTTGACATAAGAATACAATCGTTTTAAAAAGGGCGTTGAAAAACGTTAGCCATAATGTGGACCGCGATAGTACGCACTGTTATTTTCGGTTTCCTCTAATTTAACTTCGTAAAGAAGGTTTTTAAGGGAGGGATAGAGCCGGTCCCAAATAATCAGAACAAGATTTTCAACTGTTGGGTTCTGTGTAAAACATTCTTCCACATCAAAATTGAGATGTTTGTGATCAAAATCATCTAAGACAGCTTTTTCAATTATTTCTTTTAATTCTACAAGGTTCATAATTAAACCTGTATTGGGATCGGGATGTCCCTTGACGGTTATATGGAGGACATAATTATGGCCATGGCCGTACTTATGATTACATTTATCGAATAGCTTTTTATTATCACGTGTGCTTAATTTGTCACTATGCAATCGATGTGCACTACAAAAAACAACGCGACGTGTGAGATAAACTAAACCTTTAGTCATTGCATAAAATTTCTAATAGGCTTCCTGATATTTTAGGGGAGGCCTTGGAATCGGCAAGAAATAAAACAGTTTCAGAAATATCGCTAGGCTCTGTCGTACTATTAAACCCGGCTTCTTGAAGCATTTGTGTATTTACAGAGCCTGGCGCAATGGCATTGACACGAATACCATAAGGCTTACCTTCCACGGCCAATGCTTCTGTCAGACCAGAAACGGCCGACTTGCTCATGGTATAGATGGAAAATCCAGAAAACTTTTCCATGGAACGAATCCCTGCTAGTGAAGAAATATTGATAATGACGCCTTCTTTTTTCTTTTTCATAACCTGAAAGGCTTCTTGAGCACAGCGTATGGTCCCTCGGATATTCACACGGTAGGTATTATCAATATCGTCTACGGATAGCTCTTCAAACGTACCCGTCTTGAGTATAGCCGCATTATTAACCAAAATATCTAGTTGTCCGAAGGTGTTTAGGGTTGTTTCAAAGAGATGCGTCACGTCTTTATCGGTTGCCACATCAGCCTGTAGGGTTAGGAGTCTGTTAGTTGTATCCAACCCTAATCTCTCAAACGCTATTCTTGTTTGATTTAAGGCTTTATTATCGCGTCCACAAATGACCACCTTCGCACCCTGCTCCAAAAAGCATTGTGCTATGGATTTTCCAATCCCTCGTGATCCTCCGGTTATAATAGCTACTTTGTCATTAAGTCGCATGTTAGTATGTATTATACTAAACCTTTATATAGGTGAATAGCCTTCATAGATATGATTGTGATGTTTAGTAAGTCACTAATATATCATTTTCTTCAAAATGCTCGAAGGATTGAATGATTCGATTCCCGTGTGGCCAACGGCACTCCATGGCTCGCCATGTAGGGTTGTATACAGATGTATACAAGGTTCTAAAGCCTTCTCCATGATTTTGTACAAATAAGGGGGATTCTTCAAAAAGATTAATAAAGCTTTCGCTACTCATAATCGGCTCGTGTAGTCTTTTTAGTAAGTATTGATAACGTTCTAAGGATTTAGAAAAAATGGAATAATTGCTTAGGCCCACCATCCCTTGATGATTAACTGCAAAGGGAATATCCGATACAACTGGTTTCTCTAATGGGTTGAGTTCTAAGGTTTTATACTGGTTTTCAGCATCCAATAGGGTCACATTATAGGCCATGTGGGTGGGGACTTTTGTTAGAACTTCTATGGCTTCAGTCGTGGTTTTGCAGAATTCAAGAACATATCGGAGTACAATAGGGATTCCGAACCCTTTTCCCACATCCTCTCGCCCGCCAAAGGACAAAGAAACCGTGAGACCATGGTCATTGATCCCATCCAAAACGCCCCATAAACAATCTGTCATGGCAATGACGCGCGTCTTGTGCCATTTACTATGGAGTAAAACACCTTCAGATAAATGTGGGTCGTAATCATAGTTACGAACAAGAATAGACGGTGAGGATCGGTGCCATACGGCCTGTGAACAGCCTGTTACATAGGGTGTTGGGCAATAGAGACTTAATAATCGGGCGTCAATATCATCTCCGTTAACCAATTGAATGAGTTTTCGCCATATGGGAACCAGTTCTGGCATCCACTCTTTTAATGCCTTTTCGCATTGTTTGTAACTGGGTCTGTTAAACTCACCTTCTTTTAAAAACCAATCGCGATAGCCTGGCTGTAGATGTTCAAACACCTTTTTCCACTTATTGCCAGGCATGTTTTCGTCGATGGATGAAAAGTATTTTTGGTAGGACTGAATCATAGTCGTTAAAAGGTTTTAAGTTGACCGGGCTGTCGGTATCGAACTAACAGTAATTGTTCTTTTTCTGTTAACTCACGGGTTGTGAATAATGTGTGGATGCCATCAATCCACTGTGTGGCGACGGGGGTCAAGGTATCGTCTTTTACCAGTTCCTGACGAATAAATAATATCCCCATATCTGCACCTTTATAAAAATAGTCATCTTGTTGGCTGATGCGTAGAAAAAAGGCTTGATTATCTTTTTGGGCACATCGACGCTGTGTTTGAATACTCTTAAAGTCGACGCTTCCGTCTTCGGCCATTTCATACAGACCTGATTGAGGCGCAGTTGTAATCACTTTATAATCGTCGGGCGTATATTTGATAATCAGTTGCCCCCAAGATTGAGAGGCCGCATTGGTCAGCATATGCGCATTATAGGCATCCACATCAACGCTGTATTCCAGATTGTCTTGGTACTCCAATATATGAAAAAGGAAGGGCGGTAAGGTGGATTGAGCGGCTTCAGACAAGTTTGTCATGGCCGAGATGCCTGTGATTCGTGGATTTAACTCACCGAGATACAATGTTTGTGATTCTAGATCAAACAAAAAGTCCACCTCAAAATAACCCTTATAACCCCTTTTTTGGAGTTGGGTTCCTATTTTGATGACCTTCTCTTGTGCTTCTTTTAGAATCTCGGCTGAAAAGGCATCTTTATAACATTCATTACCGCACCAACCGCCTTTGTAGGGTGTTAATTCAGTGAACCCTATGAGTTCGGTTAAAAGAGGTCCTGTTATGGTGCCATGACGTGTGACACAGGCTTCAATGGCAGTTCCCTTGCATCGAATCCGTTTCATGACCTTTACCTTATCTTCTTTTTCGATCGCTTCTGCGTAACGGTTATAATCGTCTTCAGACTTAATAAAGTAGGTGGTTTTTCCTGAATCACCGTAGGCAGATTGGATCACAATATCATCACTTAAGTTATGTGTATCACACACCTCTTTTAGTTCTTTATAAGATCTGACGGGTACGAGGGCATTGGGAACGCTTGCTACGCCTGCATCGTTTCCAATTTCAGTTGTGGTAATTTTATTATCGATGTCTTTAATCAATGATACGGGCGGCATGCAACAGGTGAGGCCAGCCTCTTTGCAGATGTCTTCGGTTCGTTCATCAAAGAATAAAAAATAGCACTGTGCATGGGCATTAATCCCTTTTTTATGGGCCTCAATCTGGTCCAAAATATCTTTATGTTCAAGTAAATAATTGTTCATTTCTTCAATACTTTCCAGCACGATAGGTGATGTTAGCTTGGGTTGTATAAGATTGGGGTGATGTGTATCGAAACAGTCTATGTAATTAATGTATCTAAAGTGTTTTACCCATTCGTCTATACCTAATAGATTGAAGTTAGTCGCACTCACAAAGTACATGGGAATAGTATTCTCAGAAAAATATTGACGAATCTGTGCGATACCTTGTAAACGGGTTTTTATTGTCATGCCAGCGCTCTTTTTTTGTTTTAAGGATATTTAATCATGTTTTACACAAACACCAGTCATCTTACTTCCGATAAAAACCTTTGAACAAGCTATTCGCCGTGTATGGAGGTGTGTATTCCTGTCTAGGTGAATTGTATTGAATCATACCATAGAGTGTCATATCCGTTTAGGTTCCTATCAGGTTGTCATGACCTCAACATCATATTCTTGTAAGGCGATATAGTTATTTTGAGGCCCCTCTCTATGTCGCATAATATATATTATGTTAACTTAAGAGGGGTTTTAACCATAATTTGAGAAGGATCTTGATCATCTAAGGTCATCATTATGCCTAGAATAAAATGATAGTTTCTAGGCTTAGTAAATGATGCCATATGATTACATAGGGAAAGCGATTGATTAAAACGGTCATATTCAATGAGAGGCGTTATGCATGCTCCTTTTGTGACCACCCTTATTAAACGGTCTTAACAAAGATAATATATGTTTTGAGCGTTCGAACAGCTTCGTTGTAATCGGCAAAGGTTTGATCTACCTCCACTTTAGTCACATCATAAAAGGCCAATAAGCTATCTTGTATCCAAAGAATGTCTTTAATGAGATCATCTCGTGTTATAGTCTCGTCAACCGAACCCGTTAAAGGCGCTTTTGCTGTGTTTTTGAATGACTGGTAAATTGGACTGATAAAGGCCTCAAGTGTTAATGCATTCTGTGCTTCTAAGGTTAGTCCTGGATGATAGCGTGCAAATAGTTCGTTTAACCTATGTGTTACTTTAGGCGCGGATATATTAAAACGCTTTAATGTGTCTAGATAGGCTGTTTTTATCCACTCTAAGGGTGTTTCTTTTATAATGGACTTGGCTGTTTGATAAGCCGATTCATCTTGTTTTACAGTTAACGTTTTTTCAAGATGTGGCACCTCTATACCCTGTTCGCCTGTTGAATAAACGTGATAGCCTGCGTGGTGCTCATAATAGGATCCGCCATTAACCAGGGCTCCAAATAATCGAAGTGCTATCTTATCGTCTTCAATAACAAGGATACGGTCGCCATCAACTTGAACCTCATAACGCGTGGTTATCCGTGGTGGTACATTTGGACGTTGTTTTTTCATTTCACAACAGATGTATCGGCCATCAAAGCCGTCGATTTGTACAAACTGGTAATCATCAGTTTTTAGTGCTTCTATATTTATTGGTTCGTAAGTAGCTCTTGGCCTTTTCGATGACTTTTTATCTGTTTTCTCGGGTACCATTAGCGGTTTTACAGTAAGTTTTCCTTGGCTCAACATAAGTTCGCCAACGATCCTCTTTACAGGTAATGCACTTGCATCATGGAGAAAGCATTTTTTTTGGAGATTAAGGTTCCCAAACAGTTCCAGAATACGTGTTCCATTTAAACTAGTGCCACGATCAAGGTGAAGAAGTTCGCCTGTCTGATGATTTGGATCAATGCGTTGTTGCCAAATGCGCTCCTCATCCTTATTATGGATCGCAGAATGCGGTTCATACACATTCAAAAAGGCATGATAACTTCCGAAGAATCGTAATATACCTGAACATTTTTTACCGGTCTTCCAATTCAAGCTATCTCTGGTTAGTGGTGGTTTTAATTGATGTTCTAACGATTCAGGTGCTTTTACAATGGTTTCTGTTTTGTACTTATCAAATGTAAGCAACAGATAAAGCCATACCTTTCTATCTTCAGAGCTCGGGTCGTCATCGCTTAGATGTAGCCAAGCGTCACCCAATGGCCTGCCATCTTCAACTCGCCAAGTGAATAATCGGGTAAATTGATTCCAGTTAGCCTCACAGTCTGCTCCAACTGTTTCAAGATATCGTTGAAAGGTGCTTTCTTCAATTACAATGGCGTCCCCTGGGTTTTTACTTGGAATAGGGACTCTAAAGCTTGAAAATAAGGGATGATGCGCTCTCCCTGGCGTATCTGCTTCAGATAAAACAGCAAGGTCATCTTCTTGTATAGGTCTTATGGCTAATCGTTTTAAATTCATTGTAAAAGAATCGCTAATATTTTTTTAGATACTGTCATATACGGTAATAGTCTGTTTATTTCATAATTTTACACACTTCTAAAAGCGCTATAATTCTTATCGGTAAACGACTAAAAAAATTTCAATATTAATTTCGAATGCTACTTATGAAGGGCATGATTAACCTCTATATCACAATTTTAGTTTAGAGCGTTCATACCGTATCTTTATATATTATTTAACTTGACTGTTTTATCTCCTTTCCCTATGCTTTTCAATCTTTTAATTTAATGTATAACCTATTACTTATTATATATATTTATTTAATATTAATGAAACTCATCTAAATATAGGGTAAATTTTAAACAACTAGCACTACATGCTTATCAACCAGGCGACATCGCCGTCATAACGGGCTTAATAAAACAGCCACGCTACAATGGCAGGATTGTTAGGTTGAGTCATAACGTTAATAGTCGGTGGGCATGCCTTAATCCGGACGGGACGCCATTCACTGGAAAAGTTAGCCATATTACGATTGCTTCATGAGAAACGCCCCGATTTATGTCATCGCCCGCTGGCTACTTTCGATCATTTTAAAGATATACAAGTCCCCAACTACACGCCAGAAGAAACGACCAAGTATTTTGCTCTTTATAAACTTATGGAAGAGCTATCTACATTTGACGATATAAGAGACGTTCAAATTGCCGATGTTATATCCATGATCAACACAAATAAACATGGCTACCCTGGAGAAGGGCCTAAATTCAACGTTGAGACCATGAGTCCAGAGCTTACTGAACTATTTGGGCATTTACATTGTTCAAAGTCAACTATAATGGGAGTTGGTATGTCCTCTAGTTTAGGAGGATGTGTGGCTAAAACAATGAGGTTCATTGATGACTTCTCATTAACCTTGGATGAACAGATGACAGGGGCCTTAGGTACTTATAGTTCTAGAATAGAGGCCTTGCTGAGTAAGAAACCCGTTATTGTGTTTCTGTACAATGGCCAAAATCATCAATCGGTTAGTGACGAATGGGTAGCGCAATTAAGGAACCGCTCTTAACACATGGGGTCTATTTGAATCTTAGTGTCTGAATGTTTTGCTTAATAAAGCATGGCTTGTTTAAGCGCTGCCAAATCATAGTTTGGCAATAAACAGCCTATAAGACTAAAGGCAAAGGCAGCCGCAGTCCCTGCACCCCGGCTTGTGATAACCTTGTCTGCGATAACAACGGACTCTTCACAATACTCACAGTGGGTCATATGTGCGTCTGGCTAGGATGGCCGGTCCCCTTTTTCTTGTCCAAAAAACCCCACTCATCACATAGTCGAGGGGCTGCACAAATGGCTGCTATATGGCCATTCTTCTGATACTGATCCTGTAATACCCTTTTTACAAGGGGATCCTTTTGTAAATGGGTGGTTCCTGGTTCGCCTCCAGGTAAGACAATCATATCGAAGGGGTTTTGATAGACCGTGCCTAAGAGTGTATCCGCTTCTAGAGCAATCTCATGGCTTCCTATGACCTTGAGTTCGTTATCTATACTGGCTGTTGTCACTTGAATTTCTGCACGTCTCACTATATCAATAACGGTGACCGCTTCAATTTCTTCAAACCCGTTTGCCAGTAATAGCAGGACCTTAGCCATGCTTAAACAAAGGGGACTTTCACCACTTCAGCTTTACAGAATTTCCCACGAATAGACACATCAAAGGTGGTGCCAATCTCGCTGTAAGCTTTGGGGATAAAGGCCATTCCAATGGGGCTATTTAAGCTTGGTGATAGGGTCCCAGAGGTGACATACCCACCCTCTTTAATTTTGTAATGGGTTCTTGCAATGGCATTAGGCTCTTTCATTTTAAAGCCAACTGTTACTAAGTCTGGATCGCTATCGGCCTGTCCTACCAAGGCCTCTTTGCCAATAAAGTCTTGATCAAATTGAACGACCCAGCGATAACGGGTCATGAAAGGGGTTATCTCTTCTGATAATTCTTGGCCATATAAGGGTAACCCAGCCTCTAGTCGTAGTGAGTCACGGGCACCCAGTCCACAGGGCGTTATCCCCCCATTTATACAGGCTTCCCATATCTCTTCTGAACGGTCATGTGGGACAATAATCTCAACCCCCTCTTCACCTGTATAACCGGTTCTTAGAACGTGGCAGGATGCGTTTTTAATCATCATGGCTGACATGGAAAATCGCTTAGTCGTTGTTAGAGGTATCTCTAAGCAGGACTCTAACCTAACCAGTGCTTTAGGGCCTTGAATGGCTAAAAAGCAATAGGATTCGTTAAGGATAGTGAGTTGAACCCCACTGTCTTTATTCGCTAAAATCCATGACTTAATTTTTACGGTGTTGCCTGCATTCACGATCACAATGTAATCATCACCATAAGGGCCAATCATCACATCATCTAAAATAGTCCCTGTTTCGTTTAGGAACATGGTATAGACCATAAAGCCGTCTTTGACACGCTTGAGGCTATTACAGGATAAGTGCTGAAGTGTTTTAAAGGCCTGTTCACCCGAGACCACAAAGAGACCCATATGTGAGATATCAAAAAGCCCTGCATTCGATCGAACAGCCAGATGTTCTTCTTTAATAGTGGTATACCAAATGGGCATTTTATGTCCTGAAAAGGTCACCATTTTTCCATTTAACCCCACGTGTTTATCATTTAGATGCAATTTTAAATCATTCCTTTTTACGTAAAAATTACCATAATCACTAATATTATAGTTTTATTTCTGTTATTTTTTCAACAAAAATAGAATTCTCGTCGTTATTGCCCATAGAGACTCTAATGGCATTTGGAAACTGGAAGGTCTGTTTAAGGTGTCTAACAATGATTCCTTCAGATTCTAATGACTGTGTTAAGCCTGTTAGATCCTCGTCTGAGACGATACATAAAAAGTTTGCTTGTGATGGAAGGATTCTTAATGGCAGGGACCTTAGAGCCTCTATGAGACGTTCCCTTTCTTTATGAACATGGATTACGGATTTGTCTATAAAGGCCTGGTTTTGAAGTGCTAACACCCCGGCCTTTAATGACAGGGCATTCACATTAAACGGTAACCGAACCTTCTCTATGGCTTTAATAATTCTGGGATTGGCTAAGCCATATCCTAATCGTAAACCGGCCAAGCCATAGGCTTTTGAAAAGGTGCGTAACAGACATAGATTGGGATAGGTCTTTATCAATTCAGGGCTATTGGGTACATCTGCGGCCGTTGCAAACTCGATATAGGCTTCGTCTATAAGAACTAGGACCTGATTTGGAATCTGATCCATGAGTGCAATTAACGCATCTTTGTTTAAATAGCACCCTGTGGGGTTATTGGGTGAGGCTAAACAAATTAATTTTGTTTGGGGTGTAACGGACTTAAGGATAGCGGGTACATCAAATTGATAGTCTTTTAGGGGGACTTGTTTAAAGGTTGCGCCAAATAGTGCAGTGACCCATTGATACAAGGCAAAGGTATAATCCACACTGATAACCTCATCACTTGACTTTAAAAAGGCCGCGCCTAAATACTGGATGATCTCACCACTACCATTCCCTAAAATAACATGTTCTTCAGTCAGACCCACATGGTCCGAAATCGCCTTCTTTAATGGTGAAAGACTTGGATTTGAGTAACGATTAATGGTCTCATAGGTGCCTTTAAGATCGGTCCAGTTAACAGATGAGCCAAGAGGGTTTTCATTGGAAGCTAATTTAATAACCCGTTGGGTCTTAGTACGCACTTCTTGCTGGGATTTCCCTGGTTGATAAGACGGAATAGTTTCTAATTCAGGTCGTTGCTCAATCATGATGTGGTCAGTATAACAAACCCCACTCAACGTTAATAGATAGGAATTCTAATCCGTTTTAGATATTAATGGTTTTCGATTGGGTAATGTAGGCAGCTTCTCGCGAACTTGACGTAACCTCTCAGGATCGATGGCCGCTATACAGATATCGGTACTATGCTCGTCACATCGACATAGAATGTCACCCCAAGGATCCACCACCATACTATTCCCATAGGTGGGAACCTCCCCTGCCCCAATCCCTGTTTGGTTAGGCGCACAGACAAAGACTTGATTTTCAATAGCTCTTGCCCTTAATAAGGTTTCCCAATGGGCTTTTCCTGTAGGCGTCGTAAAGGAAGAGGGGTAACAGATGAGATCTACCCCCTGTGTCGCATAATACAGCCCCAATTCACTGAATCTCAAATCGAAACAAATGGCTAAGCCTATTTTAAGACCTTTTAAGGTTACTGTTTTAGGTAATGTACCTGATAAAAAACGCTTTGATTCTTGAATATTTTTACTGTCCAATATGACATCAAATAAATGAATCTTTCGATACTGGCTAATGAGCTCCCCCTCTTCATTTATCACAACACATGTATTATAGACTTTATCTGGATCGTCTGATGTCTTTTCACAGATACTGCCTGCGATAATGCCTATCTTGTGTTCTTTTGCTAACTTAATAAACGGTAATAATGATGGTCCAGGAATGGATTCCGCCTCTTCACAAATGGAGGCGCCTCTTAAATTGAATAGTTCTGGAAGAACAAGAATATCGGCTTTTTGAGTAATGGCTTTTTGGCATAAGGCTAAGGCGTTTTCAATATTATCTGTTTTGGATGAACCGCTATTTAGTTGTATGGCTGCTATGGAAATGGTTACGGATGTCATAACTATCTATTATAACGGGGCTTCTTGTTCTCTGTCACGATAACTAAATAATAGAGCTTCAACTCTTAGTGTAAATTAATATTGAGAATTAATAATAGGAGACTCATCACAATTATAAACGACTTATAATGGCATTTGCATACTCGGTGGTACCTACAATGGTTGCATGTCTCATATCAAAGTCATGGGTTACAATTTTGTGATCTATCGTTTGTTTAATGGCTTGAGTTATGGCACTACTAGCCTCAGTCCAACCCATATAATCCAACATCATGGTCGCCGATAAAAGCAAGGCACTAGGATTAGCCTTCTTCAGACCAATTAATGAAGGTGCTGTGCCATGCGTTGCCTCAAAAATAGCATGACCTGTATTGTAATTAATATTTGCACCTGGTGATATTCCAATCCCTCCTACTTGGGCTGCTAAGGCATCCGAAATATAATCGCCATTCAGGTTTGTTGTGACTATGACACTGTATTTTTCAGGTATAAGAAGAGCGTTTTGAAAGAAGGCGTCTGCGATACAATCATCGACGATTAAAAGGCCCTCTTTTTCGGCTTTATCTAATGCTTGATTGGCGGTATCTAAGTTTGATTCCTTTTTAATGTCTTCATAGTCCTTCCAAATAAAGACGGATTGGGGATAGGTCTTTTTAAGATAGTCATAGCCCCAATCTCGAAAATGGCCTTCCGTATATTTCATGATATTGCCTTTATGGACAAGGGTTAATCGCTTTTGTTTGTGTGTGATGGCATAGTGATAAGCCGCATCAATAATACGTTCGGTCCCTTCCCTTGAAATGGGTTTTATACTAATACCTGAACTTTCAGGAAACCGAATCGCCGTCACATTCAAGTCTTCTTTCAGGAATTTAATAAGTCTCTTATTCTCAGGGCTATCATAGGGCCATTCTATGCCTGTATAGATGTCTTCGGTATTTTCTCTAAAAATGGTCATGTTCACCTGTTCAGGATTTTTCACAGGAGATGGGACACCTGGGATCCAGGTAATAGGTCTTACACAGGCATAGAGATCTAACCGTCGACGTAATTGGACATTCAAGGATTGGATACCGCCACCAACAGGGGTTTCTAAGGGCCCTTTAATGGCCATGCCATAGTCTTTTATGGCGTCTATGGTTTCTTCGGGAAGCCATGTGTTTGTTTGTGTATAGGCTTCTTTTCCTGCCAATATTTTTTTCCAGGTAATATGACGATCATTACCATAACAGTGTTTGACGGCTTCGTTGACCACGGCTTCAGTAGCGTCCCATATTTCGGGCCCAATTCCATCGCCTGAGATATAAGGTATGGTTTTATGTGTGTCCATGTCCCTACTTATGCCCCTCTATAACAATAGTTAAACTTTTTTTATGTTACAGAAATGAGACCAATCAGCTAATAACCAGTTACACAGAAAAGGCCTTTTGTGGGCTTATAGAACACCCTTCTCTGTAATTAGTACATCACAAGGAATATCCCAATCGTCTCTGGGAAGGCTATCGGTCAGTTGCCACTGGAAGGCGATTCCTATTTTTGGTCCGGTTTGTCCCTTTAATAATTGGTCATAAATTCCTTTCCCAAACCCCAAACGATAACCGGCCTTATCAAAACAAAGGCCAGGAATAAGCCAGGTAGCCATTAGGTCTTTATCTAGTGAGGGACAGCATGCCTTAGGCGCAGAAATATTGTAACGACCCCTTTGTATATCGCTCCCCCACTCTTGGATCTGCGCACAATCATAACCTTCCGGTGTAAACCGTGGTAAAAAAATAGAACACCCCTGCTGTCCTTGTGCCTGTAAGAAAGGGGTCACGTTAGGCTCGTTTTTAGTGGCGCTATAGCCCACTAAGTGGGCTATGGGATTATCGTTAAAATAGGCATGGAGGTGATGAATAATCTGTTCTGAGAGTGCGTGAACGTCTTCTAAGGAGATGGCTTGTCGCTGTTTGAGATAACACTCTCTTAGCTGATCTTTTGATAACATGCTTCGAAATGGCTCCGCTTATCTTGTTCGCTAAATTCTTGCCAATGGGTACGATAATCCGCTGCCCAAAAAGGGTCTTCTGGACAATACTTGAATCCCGATTGTTGGTTACAACTGTCTTGCATATCCTCCCAGAGCGATGCCACATCTGTTGAGATAAAGAGTTTGCCCTTCATCTTCAATTTCTTCTGGCAAATGCTTAAGAATTGGGGATTAATGACCCGACGCTTATGGTGACGTTTTTTGAACCAAGGGTCAGGATGAAACACAAAGATGTTATCAATACTATTATCACCAAGCCCATCTTCAATCACAATTTCGCCATTGTGATGGACAAGATGGACGTTCTGAATGGCTTGTTTAGTTAAACGTTTGTTCAATATGTCCACCATATTTTTTCGAACTTCAATCCCTAACAGATGCCGATCTGGATGGCGTTGAGCATAATGCCTTAGAAAAATGCCTCGTCCAAATCCAACTTCAACATCCAATTGACCTGAAAAATCCGTAAAGTGATGATTAAGATCTAATGGGTCTATTCGTTCATGATAATTAAAAGGGTTTGTATGTGTTCTGACTCGCATGGTTACTTATCCTTGATTGTTAGAATTCAGGTTGTTCCATATAGAGGGGCTGATCAACCCCAAAAATAAATCGATGTATATCATTCATATAGTAGTTCTCAGGCGACCAAAACCAATGTCGCTTGTTTGGGTACTGATAGACAGTCACTTCTTTTCCACGTTCCTGTAAAGCACGATGCAGTATCTTGGATGATTGTAATCGCCAACGTTCATCACCTGTTCCGACTAATATAAAAACACGAGCCGATAGTTTGTCAATCCCTCTCATAAATTCGGGAAAGGATAGCGCACCCGTTTCATGGAGTGTTTGAGGTGCTAAAATACTCACTGTTTTTACATTATAGCGTGTTAAGGGTGCAAGCAAGGACATGAGTGCCCCTTCCGAAATCCCTATAACATGAATATTAGTGAGATCCGCTTGAGGAATCTGTTTTATGAGGTTTAAGGCGCCACTAATGGCGTTAAGTTTGCGATACCGCTCTAAAGGGACGATAGTGATCGCCCCCCAGTGACTAAAGACCTTTATAAAGGTCTTTATATCATACCCTCTTTCT
Source organism: uncultured Candidatus Marinamargulisbacteria bacterium (assembly GCA_964540745.1). Classification (GTDB taxonomy): domain Bacteria; phylum Margulisbacteria; class Marinamargulisbacteria; order JABIPA01; family JABIPA01; genus CAZIOF01. Next base: position 1,441 of record CAZIOF010000082.1, on the reverse strand, counting down.
TTTGCCATGGACTCGCCCACCCAGTCCAAATAATCATCATAATTATAGATAATGACTGGCAAGAGCCCCTCTTTGTTATTAGGGACACGTATATAGGCTTTAAAATTACCTCCGTAGGAATAGTGTATTTGTTGGGTCTGACCACCAGGCTTGATCGTTATTCCCCAGCTTATTGCATGTAAAAAAAAGAGCGCGATGATAACGGCAAGCTTATGTAGTCCAAGGCATAATGTCATAGGCACTATTTTACGCGCCAAGATACACGTGGTCTAGGTTTGGATTATTTGTATTCTGGAGTCCTTAACAACGATAGGCAAAAAAAAGCGTGCTCCCTTCGTTGAGAGAGCACGCAAACCCACTACTTATGTGCTATCGAATATGCCTGCATACGTGAGTGCACCCCCTATCAGTCCAATGTCTTTGAGCATTGCTGCCAATGACGCATTCATTGAGCCGGCTTCCAAAAGACCTGGCAAATGGACTGTAACAACAAAAATAAATAATAATACCGCTAATAGTTTACATGCGAGTGCTGCATGCTGTTCGATAATAATGCTGATTCCGGCTGCGAGAAGGCATAAGCCTGTAATAAAAACCCAAATAATTCCGCCTGGCAGCCATACAGGAACAATACTAGCCATTGCACCTGCAAACAAGAAATGAAGCAGACCAAACACTACGAACGGAATAGCAAACAAAATTCTTGCTATTGTGGTATATAGCATTCTCAGTTCCTTTCTATTTAGTGACTACTAAATATCTCGGATTAACTAGGTGTTAACTACAGCACCCCTCCCTTCATACCTTTTTCTATTAATTCACTACCCACATTTTCAATAAAATAAACATGTTTATAAAATATTAAAATATAAATTTCTTTGTTTGAATCTAAACAAACATATTGATAAACACCTTAAAAACAAGGGCTAAATAAGGCTATTCAGGCGTCTTTAATCTAATAGGATGTTTAAAAAATATAATAATGGCAATCTCATAAGAAGGGTATTTAATAATTTTCTATCTCTTTTTGGATTTTTACAACTCATTGGAAGAACTGTCTGCTGGGTAGGGTAAGGGCCTAAATCTCAGGAATTTGTCTAAAATTGGACATGGAACCTCTTACAACGTTAGTTACTAATCTTAATGATAGCTTTTTTTTTAATTTTATTTTCAAGTATTTCTACTTAAACCTTTGTATCATGCGTTTATCTATTTTTCCTGGAGTCTTTTTTTCGAGCTATTAGTTATAAGGCCAAGGGTTTCAACTTGCTGTGATGAGACACTTTCTTGTCCACTAAAATCTTCTACAATGATTCTATAAAAAGCTAATAATGGTTTATTGGAATCATAAGTTATGGTTACTTCCGTACGATTAGTTGATGTGACCCAATTAGGGAGCATTAGCTTCCTCTTATTGCTCTCTATATCCCAATTTAAATCA
>CAZIOF010000081.1:0-7284 GCA_964540745.1 uncultured Candidatus Marinamargulisbacteria bacterium | reverse complement strand
CGCTTGGTGCTAGGACGCATGGTAGACGAACTTATCTAACCCAGCCAACGAGCCATCCCTAAACGGTTGTTGGATCATCAGTATCGCTTCACATTTGATACATTAGAATCTGCCATCAGACATATTACAGGCAAATAGCGCCATCCCAACATCTAAGATGACTAAGATCGAAGAGATTTTCCTTCGATAGCGACCTTATCGGATTCCAACACAACCACTCCAGACACCCCTTTTCTGGCACGTTTAACCATACATTGAGCTACTTTAATACCTGGAATAGCAGCATATTTACCTAATGCCCAAGGCCAAATAAACATCATGGCCAATACAATCCATTGGGCCATGGTCTCAAAAAAACGAAACCCATGCCTTTCACCCAACAACAAGGACGGCCTAAGAATCAAAAGCCCTTTATAGCCCAAGGTTCTAAGCGCCACTTCTAACTCACCCTTCACCCGACAATAGAAGGACCATGACTGGGGATGGGCACCTTGGCTAGACACCAATAAAAACTGTTTTGCGCCCTTCGTTAAGGCACATTGAGCCACCTTATAAGGGATCTCATAATCAATCTCACGGAACCGAGATTTTGAACCCGCCTTCCGCATGGTCGTCCCCAAACAACAATACACATCCTCAATAGGTCCTAGATCCTTAAAGACCTTATCTAACTGAGCAAAGTCGATACAGTGTTCCTCTATTTTTTCGTGAGGGATCGCCAAGGATGTTCGCACCAGTAAGATAACCCGAAAATAGCGTCCTTCTTTGAGAAGGGCATCTACCAACGAACGCCCCACTAGTCCGGATGCCCCAATAACTAACGCTGTAACCAGTTTCATAACAATCATAGTACCAAACAGTCCTAGGCGCATGCAAAATAGGACTGTTGGAACCTTCCAAAAATGGTAGAATAGGCGCTTATGATGACGCTCTTCTTTAAATCTTGGATAGCACGTGGGTGTTGCGCTATAACGCGATACATCTGTGACAGACACCTGCCCAAATGGTCCCGAACATGGGTCTTAACATGCTTTAGCAAGATATTTGGCATTATCATATCTGAGGCCGAAAAGCCCCTAAAAGACTATCCTAGTATCAATGCCTTTTTCACACGCGGACTAAAACCAAACGCCCGACCCATCACCGCCAACCAAGATAGCCTTATCTGCCCGGTAGACGGGACCCTTCTTCAGGCAAACCCCATCACAAACGACCAGGTGATCCAAGCAAAAGGGGTCACCTACTCGCTCCAACAATTAATGGTGATGGCGGACTGGGAACGGTTTAAAAACGGCTACAGCATCACCCTTTATCTATCACCTAAAGATTGTCATCGTATCTATGCGCCTGTAACAGGCAATATCACCAAAAGTGCTATTCTACCGGGCCATATTTTTCCCGTACGATCACCCTACGTGGAACACATGCCTGGCCTCTTTGCCCAAAATGAACGGATCGTCACCCTCATCAACACACACAACACCACCTTGGCTATGATCCATGTGGCCGCCTTTAATGTGAGTAGCATCACTACCACCTATGATCCAGAACTGGTCACCACACCGCGACAAAAAGCGCCACAAATCAAGACTTATTCCCCCCATATCGCCGTCACACAAGGCGAATGGGTCAGTACCTTTCATCTAGGGTCAACCGTTATCCTGCTCCTTGAAGGACAGAACCACAAGTGCCTACACCCAACATCACAACCCGTACAGATCGGACAACCGCTACTCCATTAGCCTAAAGGCTTTATCGCTAACCAAAACAGAGGTAAATCGCCTCATGATTAGGACGGTCGAGCGCTAGAAGGCTGTGCCGGCAAAGAGGGCCAAGCCTGCCTATACAAGTCAAAATCATTATAACGAAGTGGACCGTTATGACGACGTGGACGTCGTCGTGGTCGCTGTTGATGCTGACGCCCGTTATGAAAGCCTGGCCATCGTCGTTTTAATCGCCGTGGATAAGATGGCACATTATTCGCCTTATCCCTTAAATCCATAGCACTGATAGGACTACTAGCGCCGTCCGACCCACAATCCATAGACTCAGAACCAGACGAAACACTAGAATCGCCTAACTGTTTCTCTCTTTCCATATCCAACCTTAACGAAATCCGAGCCCAACCACGACGTTTTTTCTGAGCAACAAAGGATTCCATCGTCACAAAACAATGACGTTCAAATTTAGCCAAGGAAAAGTGGGGACTCAATAACAAGGGCCCAAGCTTGGATCGAAAGGTACAATAACCTCCCTTTTGTAATTCAATGGCCGCTACAACGACATCTCGCTTCGGTTCTGCTTCCAAATAATGGGGAACTGTTTCTTGAATGATAACCCGTGCTGCATCCGAACTATCTGCTAAATATAGTTGATGATGAATGAGCCGACGAATGGCTTCTTCACCTTTTCTTTTAAACGTCTCACGTTTAACCGTATAAAAGCCTAAACTCTTATGAGTCTGCATATCAAAAATATTAAAATCCAGATCAGAATCTTCTGAACGAGACCGAAACTGAACCATGACGCTATGACCGACCCCACGACATTTCCATCCTGATTCAAAATTAGCCGAACAGTCTTTTGGAAGACTCATAACTTCATGAAATAAAGAAGCAGACATGGCCTTCTCTTTTTCAAATTTTAATGCCTCCGTCAAACCAGCATCATGTAACCCCGATTGACGTTCCAAAGCACGTGCATAAGCCCGTATCATACCCCGCTCTTTTTCCGAAGACACATCCGAACTATCCGCATAATCCATCAACAAAGCGATAAATAACTCGGTCGCACGTTTAAAGATAAACACACCCAACGGATTAGCCCCCCGATCCAAGGACTCTTCATTAAGTAAATGGGCCATGGCACGCTGCTGATCATGAACTGAAAGCCGTGACAACGCCTTAAAAAGACGACGACCCGTCACCTTCTTAGAAAGGGGCTGTTCGGGGAGTGGATCGATTTCATCAGATAAACCAATCATTTTCTGTTGAATCTGTGAAGAAGACCACGGCTTATAGGGGTGATTAACGTCTATAGGCAATACCCCGTTCCCCCTGCCGTCATAATGGTTCTCACCATTATAGATAATCACGATAGGTGACGCATTAGGAAGAAGGAATTGAGGGTCCACCGTTATACAAGAGTCATGTTGGGTATCAATAACAATCACTGGCGCTTGAACCTGATTCGCCATATATGCCATCACTAAATGGGCTGCTAAATCACCCACACGTCCAGCCCATTGGCCATCCGTTTCAATCGTCTTGGCCACTAACATCGGATCCTCGCCACGAGCCAAAAAGTAACCCATAGGCATGTTCCGAACAGAGGCGGCAATATGAATGCGTAACTGGCGAACAGATAAGTTACCTGGCACCTGATTTAATAAGGCATGATACAAACAATTCCCATCTTCAGGCATGGATAGCGGATGACGTTGATACTGTTCACAAACCTGAAACACGTAGGGTTGTGCAAGATCATCAACATGCTCTTCAGGAATAGAATCGAGTCTAACACCCTGACATTTTCCACGACTATTAGAACGACTCTTGAAGGGTAAACTATCACTATATTCTTCAAACTGTTCACACAAGGACTTCGGATAAGTAGAGGGAAACGGGCCTTGCTCATTTTTAATAACATCCAAACGTTTCAAATAAGAAAAAATAGAACTCGAATCACTAGGTTTGTGATTTATATCACAACCATTAAACGGATCATTCATCACCTGCTTACTCAAGGATTGAAAAGCGACTCTAATATCGTTGTTGGCGATGCTATTGCTAGAGTTTTGATTTATATAGTTATGACAGGACTTTAATTGACTATAAATGACATCCAGACTCGCAGGATCAGGACCATTTTTTGGCAAAGGCATAACTTTTTTCATGATGTGACTCCAGATAAAAACTCCCCTGTGATAATTAAGTATCGATAACAAAACCCATAAATTTCAACTAAATATAATAGGCTCTATAAATCTGATATATAAACAAAACAAAAAACCATGATCAAGGCTCAGACAATAAGCGAAGGGGTTAGCCTTAAACTCTAAAAGTGATATGATCACCACTCATGGCAATACCTATCAACGACAGAAAACCCCACTCCAAACGGACGCTCAAAAACGGCATCTATCGCTATGCCGTCCATGAGCTTGGGTTTGAAGATTGCCGGTTCACAGATCCCTTTTTAGGCGGCACATTAGACGAATATCGGGACTGGATTTCGGATGATTCGGTGGGCGACATGGGCTATCTCAAACGCCACCTCCCCTTTAAGGAAGACCCGAATCTCTTACTTCCGGGCGTCAAAACAGCCATTGTGCTCATGAAGAACTACAAGAACACCCCTGAAAAAGCCTTAGAAGGCGACTATAAAGTGGCTCGATACGCCATGGGAAAAGACTATCATCGTGTGATCCAAGACAAATTACAGGCATTAGAAAACTATATTAAGGAACAATCGCCCGAAATAGCCTGTTACAGCGGGGTAGATAGTCGCCCGATAGCGGAACGAAGTTTAGCTATTCAAGCGGGAATTGGCTTTCGCGGCAAAAACACCATGCTACTACGTCCAAAGTGGGGATCCTATTTCTTTTTAGGGGTATTATTCATGACCACGGAGCTCCCCTCAGACGCCCCACTTCAAGGGACCTGTGGGACCTGTACACGTTGTATTGATGCCTGTCCCACCCAGGCCATTACACCAGAAGGAACGCTTCTTGCAACCCAATGTATTAGCTATAAAACGATTGAACAAAAAGAACCTGTCACGGAAGAAGAGTTAGCCACCTTTGATGGGTGGTTGTTTGGCTGTGACCGATGCCAAGAAGTATGTCCCTTCAACCATGGTGGGACACCCTTAACCGATTGGCCTGCCTTCACACCAGAAGAAGGCATGACCTTTAATTTTCTTGAACGCTTCAACCCAGACACAGATAAAATCCCAAAAACATCGCCGCTGTACCGATCCCGAAAACGGGTCATTGAAAATGTACACACCCAACGGCGGCGTCTGAAGTCTGAGTAGGAGCCCCTTAACCAATAATCCGGCTATCTCGGATTAATTAAAGAGTGCATAACAGGCTGTAGTTAGTATAGGGGGTTACCTATCGGATCCTTAACAACTGGCACTAATGAATAATAGCTACTATTAGACACCTCGTTATGTATAGAAGAACATATAGACTCAGGCTCTATGGGCTGCGTTACCTAAGATGATTGAAATAACCCTAGGGAATTGCAGCTCATAGAACTCATAATTACAACTTCCTAGGCCTCCTTTTCAGTTGGACCTATATTACCGCCACAATTATTTCCAAGACATGCTTCTATGTAGACTTCTATTACGGCACCTAGTAAAGCTGCTCCTGTTAATGGCCTTTCTGGACTTTCTGGACTTGCTGGACTTACTGGACCTATCATAATAATTACCTCCTTTTAGTTTCTAATTAATTATCTATAAAATATATAATTAATTTCATTTTTATTGTAATAAAAGATTACGATGCGTATAAAACGGCTCCTTAATCAGGGGACGATCATAAGCCCTTCATAACGTGTTCTGAGTACCATACAGAAACATTTACGGATTCTAGACCAACAGGCCCGCTTTCCACCTAAATAGTCTGTATAACATTCCAAAAAAGGCTAACATCATGATCGTTAGAAATGAAACTATCTAGCTTAACCATAAGCCCCATACCCAAAACAGTTAATTTAACTTGATTCATTCTTCTAACCATGGGATAAATAAACCCTTAATCTAATATTCGATATTAATATTGTATATAAGTTAAAAAAGAAGGCCCCATGAATAAAACCTTAGCTATCACACAACTCCCTGTAGAATGCATACATCATATAACAGGTTACCTTAAGCCCAGAGAAGTAGGAAAACTCTTAAAGACCAGTAAATTTTTCTGTAGTGTTCCTATGCTCAAGCACCTTATCCAAAACCCACGTTTAACACGTCAAGATAAACTAATAGCGCTTGTAGAATCCTTAATAAAATCCTTAGCCCATGGTTGCTATGGCACAAGGCCCATCTCACAAGGACAACAAGCCGATCTCCTTGCAGAGGAGATCGGCTCTATAACAAAGAGCAAATGGTATATAGACAGAAAGACACTATTTGAAGCCACAAGAACCCATAGCTTTTCAAACTTTATGGCACCGAACGTCACGGAAGAAAAGCTACCTGAAGCACCCTTTATCCCTCAAATAAGTAGAGTCTATACCCCGTTAAATACAGAGACACAAAAATACTTAATTAGCCTGTATCATATGTATCAAACAGAGGTATCATACCAAGAGGAATTACAGTTACAACTAGCGCGGTATATCATGATAGGTGAAGCAACTAAGACCTCTCAACCAACTATTTGGAAAACAAATCTAAGTTCGGTTAAACGGTATTTAAACAATGAAAAATCACAAATGTCCACTTTCTTTATGGCTTTGCTTAGAAAGTCTGAAGCAGAGTTATTTGAAAAAATGGAACCATCCGAACAAAGCGTGCTCCCCACACCGTATGCCCCGCCAAGTAGAGAAGTCTACACCCCTTTAATGCCCAATTTATATAAAGTCTGTTCAGCAACAACAAAGAGCCCCACCCTAACAAAGCGTGTAGAAGAAAGCCTAGCATTAAACCCTCTTCTACCCTGGCTAAATAACCCAACCTACCGTTATCATCCAACAAGCCAGAATAGGTTGGCTCCCCGCATTATCCCCTTACGTTACTGTCCACAACATTTATTTTTTCAAACCATCCGACATCAAGAACGAACACTATTTACATGCTTTTTAAAAAACTGTCGACCGGAATTAAATCTGGTTTTCAAACCCTGTAATAAGGGTGATACAACAGCGATTAATTATGCTATAAAAAGCGTAGGAAGAGAAAAGTTTTCTAGAGTACAACAACTACTAGAGGTAGGGACTTCCCCTGGCATTGTACAGGAAAAAATAACAATGCCAAACATGGGGGTACCTGAAGAAATTAATCCACTTCTCACAGCTATAAGTTCCAACCAGGCAATACATCGAAAAGCCTTTATAGAGTTACTGCTTGCTTATGGTGCTGATGTTAATGAAGGACATCAAGGGTGTTCTGCCTTACTAAGTGCCTTTGACATGCTGAACGTAAAAAAGGATGATTTCACATCTGAAATAGCGATCATCGAAACACTTATTAAAAGCGGGGCTAACATCCAAGATACACGACAATATGATGAGTCTACGCCTCTACATAGAGCACTCCAGAACGGATTACTCT
>CAZIOF010000080.1:0-3058 GCA_964540745.1 uncultured Candidatus Marinamargulisbacteria bacterium | reverse complement strand
GCGTGGGCGGAACAGGTCAAGGCGAACATGCGCGTTATAGGCGTAGGCATACCCCATTGAGAGACAGAACAGAATCGTGTGCAGGTGCCATTCAGAATCCTGTAGAACAGGGGAGTTCATGAGCTTATAAAGCCCCCAGTCGATTACCAGTGGTAGTTTACGCAGGAAACGTCGGCAAACGGCGTCGAACAGGATGATGCCTATCAGCGGCAGAATCAGCCATGCAGCGGCGGTACCAAGCCACAAAACGGGCCGCTCAAGAGCATTTGCTATACGCAGTAGGCGACCGGAGAACCGGCTTCGCAACACTGGCGTGGCGAGAGTCATTCGCGGCAGGTTAATCGAAAAGCTTGTGAGGTAAGAACATTGCAAGTTGTGGCCAGATCATGACCAGGCTAACGCAAAGCAGCTGCAAGATAACGAACGGGATAATGCCTCGGTAAATCTGGCTCATTGTAATCGTCGCTGGCGCAACCCCTTTGATATAGAAAAGTGCTAGACCCATCGGTGGTGTCAGGAAAGAGGTTTGAAGGGTGATTGAGACCAGTATAGCGAACCAATAGACGACGTCTGCCTGGGCGAGGTGGCCGCCGAAATCGAGTTGTGCCACGAGTGGTGCAAACACTGGAACAATCACAAGCAGAATCTCCAGCACATCGAAGAAGAACCCCATCACGAAAATCAGCGCGATAGCAATAATGAGGATGCCCCAGCTACCGACGCCACTGTTATCTACCAGCGCCAGAATAAATTCGTCGCCACCGAGCACACGGAAAACATAGGAGAAACATGTTGCACCGATAAACAGGAAAAATACCATGCCAATCATCATCGCGCTTCGATGGAGGCTGTCACGCAGGGCACTCAGGCTAAGTTTGCCGCGAAGCGCCGCAAGCAGTAATGCACCGCCGGCACCGACGGCTGCCGATTCGGTTATCGTGACGAATCCAGTGAGAATCGACCCCATTACCATGGCAATCAGTGCGACCGGTGGCAACACGCCACGTGTAAAACTGCTAACGACTGCGTGTAGCGGTAATGGTGCTTCTGTACGGGAGAGCGGCGGTACCGCAGCGGGCTCAAGAACACTATAGGTAGCGATGTAGATCAGATAGAGTCCAGCCAGGACCAGGCCGGGATACAAGGCGGCCGCGAATAGTGTGCCGATTGACATCGGTAGCAGTTCCGCGAGGAACACCAGCAAAATGCTTGGCGGGATGAGAATACCTAAAGTAGACGAAGCCGCGATCGTGCCCAGCGCTAGTTCTGGACGATAGCCTGCTTTGAGCATTGGCGGTAGCGCAATCAGTGTCAATACAATGACCGTCGCGCCGACAATACCAGTAATGGCGGCGAATACCGTACCCATGATGACGATGGCCATTGCCATGCCACCTGGAACACGCCGTAGCAGAATTTGAAGGGTTTCCAGCAGGTCCTTGGCGATCTCTGCACGTTCGAGCATTACCCCCATGAAAATAAATAAAGGGACTGCAATGATCTGCAGGTTATCTGCAATGAACCAGATTCGCGGGGTAAAAAGGAAAAATTCGTTGAGTGAAAAAACGCCGGCGAACCAACCAATGACGCCAAAAAGAATGCCGACACCAGCCAGCACAAAGCCAATCGGGTAACTGGTAAATACCAGTCCCATCAGTGCGACAAACATCAGGATGGGCAGTAGTTCAACCAGCATAGATCACCGATAAGACCAGGAGGTATAGGTCGCGCAAGAGCAGCTACAGTGGTCGCGTTTCAGTGCAACTGGACTTCGGACCACACTTCATCGAGCGCTGACAGGAAGCGCTCTCCGACCTGACGCATTTCGACCTCGCTGATGACGAACGGCGGTGCGAAAGCCACTCGCTGCCCCATTGCACGATGAATCAGTCCGTGGCGCTGCGACGCTGAGGCTACCCGCGTGGCAATTTCGACCTCGGTGTCAAATGATTGCCGAGTGGTTTTGTTGCTGACAAGTTCGATACCAGCTAGCATGCCTGCCTGGCTGATATCACCGACCAGCGGATGTTGCGCTACGGGAGCAAGTGCGTGACTTAGTCGCTCACCGTTTTCACGAGCGCGTTCCAATAGGTCGATTTCATCATAGATTTTCAACGTCTCTAGCGCCACGGCGGCGCTCACCGGATGGCCGGCATAAGTAAATCCGTGTGCGAAGCTACCTAATTTGTCACTCTCACTCAGCATTGCTTGGAAGATCTTGTCATTCACCATCACTGCTGAAATAGGCAAGGCCGCGGCAGACAACGCTTTTGCACTGGTCAGCATGTCGGGCACGATACCGAAGGTCTCGCTGCCCCACATGCGTCCGGTGCGGCCAAATCCACAGATGACTTCATCGGCGACGAAAAGAATATCGTACTGGCGAAGCACCGATTGAACCTTTTCGAAATAGCCGCTTGGCGGTAACACGCCACCAGCGGCTCCCATCACTGGCTCGGCAAAGAAGGCGCCGATCGTCTCTGGTCCCTCCGCTAGAATCATTTGCTCCAGGCTCTCGGCGAGCCGGGTCGAGTACTCGTCCTCGCTTTCTCCGTTTCGCCCAAAGCGGTAATAGTGCGGCCAGTCTGTGTGCAAAAAACCATCTAGCGGCAGGTTAAAGTCTGCGTGCATATCCGGTTTCCCACTGAGGCTGACAGCGGCAACCGTACTGCCGTGGTAACCCATGTGGCGTGCAATGATTTTGCGTTTCTCCGGTTTGCCGATCGCGTTGTGGTAATACCATACAAGCTTGATTGCCACATCATTGGCCTCTGAGCCCGAGCATTGGAAGAGCACTTTGGACATGGGTACAGGTGCTATATCGAGCAACCGCTCTGCTAATTCGATGGCGGCTTCGTGGCTACGGTGCCGGTAAAGGTGGCTATAGCTGAGTTGGGACATCTGCTCATAGGCGACCTTGGCAAGGCGCTCGACTGCGAATCCTAAGCTGGCGCACCACAGTCCGGAGGAAGCGTCGATGAAGGCCGAACCCTGGTCGTCGTAGACGTGGACACCGCTACCCCTATGGGTTAGTTCGGGTCCTTTTGCCAGGTGTTGT
>CAZIOF010000079.1:0-3904 GCA_964540745.1 uncultured Candidatus Marinamargulisbacteria bacterium | reverse complement strand
ATCCTTCAATAGTGTTTACGATTTTTATACGTATCCAGCAGATTATTTTGATGAGTCTTATCTGTACGTGCCTGCCATGTTTGACGGTATGCATACAAGTTCTGACATATCTGAACGTATAGCCACTGATAACGCTAAAATGATGCTAACGGTATCTGTTAGAGAGCTTCTACAGACGACGCCTAATGAAAGTGTTTTGTATCAAAAGTTAGTTGAAAATGATATTTATAATTGGATCCCGTCTGACCCTGCCAAGGTAAGGATTTATCATTTGGAACATGATGATGTTGTACCTTCTGTTAATGCCACTAGCTTTAGTGCAGTGTCAGGAGTTGAGGTTTTTGACCCTACCAATGGTGCTGATGTTCGAATAGAGGGTAGTTCAGTGCCGGGTTTAGAGTCTTATCATGGGGCTGGGTTTCCCTACTGTATGGCTGCTATTAAAACCTATTTTGATTCATTGAAATAAGGGATTTGAGATGCTAATAAAACGGTGTTTATTATGGGTTCTTGCATATAGTATGTTTACACATGTGGCTTTTGGACTTAGTCAAACATTACCTGCTGGCGTATGGAAATGTGATATTTGGTATGAAAGCTATAATATTGGCACTGTCGGTGTGAACCCATCGGGCGATAAAACGACCTGGTCATCCATTAATCTTACCGATGGTAAAATGTCTGATTTAAAATTATTAACTCAAGTGAAAACAATTATTACGCCTTCATGGGAAAGCCCCTTGTTATTGGGAACGCCTCTTCCTACCTTAGACCTGACCGCGCCATTGGCTCATTATTGGTGGAAGCAAAAGAGTCATCTTGATCTGGCTTATGGTCTTACTGAATCGTTAACGTTATTTTGTAATCTGTCTTACGAGAAGGCCTATTTGGATTACACAGATGAGTATGAGTATCAAAGTCGATTGATTGATGAGGCCTTTCAGGCATTAGATAAGACCTATTATCGTGTTCCAGGACTTGCAAAGGCTGAGCATTTAAACGATGCCTATGTGGGTGCCAAATATAAGCTTTTTGAGGGGCTTTCTATTGCGGTAAAAGCCAGTGTGGGGCCGTTGTTACTTGGTCATGATGCTAAAGAAAAAACAGTGAAGGATAATGAGCAAGAATTAGAGACAGGGCGTGGTTATAATCAAATTCAACTCCTAAGTTTTTTAGATACGACCTTTCTTGTACCCTTAGATTGGACATTTGGGTATATTTGGAATGGTGTCGGCTATCAGGACTTTTTGGATAATCAAGGGATTGATGTTGAGTATGGCGATATTCTTTATTTTGGTTTAGATAATCGTTGGTCCCCTTTTTCTGATGTGATTGAGTTAGTGTCTAGTGTGCAGGTGCTTTATGCGTTTGAGGATAAGTACAAAGGCGGATCTTCCAAGACCTTGCCGCAATTAGAGGCTTATCTTCCGGTTGCAGGGACGGGTTATTCTGATTGGACAGCAGTACCGGAGTCTGCAGCTTTAGCATCTTTGGCTGCTGTTGAGTTGCGTTACAAACCCTTTATCTTTTTACAGCTATTTTGTAAGGGAAGTGCTGTTGTAATGGGTGAGGCTCAAGGCCAAATTTATGATTTTCCTGGCCGTTTGCAGCCTTCCTTTAGGGTGACGTTTGGGACGACGCTTTTCCTGAAATAAGGGTTGTAGATAAGTGTTTTTTTAGGGTCGTAAGCGTTGATTTAGAGATAGCTATTGTCAAGATAATTTATATCGTATTCCTAGAGAACGGCACAAGTGCAACTATTAAAATGATGCTGCCTACATTCCATAGAGGTTAGCTGACCTCTCGGGCCAAGCAGAGCTATTTACGTAATATCTTTTCCATAGACTTTCCCTTAGCCAACTCATCTATCAATTTATCGAGGTACCTGATTTCTCTCATGGTTGGCTCAAGAATGTCTTCAATACTTATACCACAGATCTTGCCCGTGATAAGCCGGCGTTTAGGATTCAGTTTTGGCGCCTGACTAAAGAATGATTCTAAGTTAACTTCTTTGGAAATCTGAGCGTCTAATTGGGGTTGTGTATAACCTGTTAACCAAGTCACTATCTCATTTACCTCTGATTTGGTATGGCCTTTTCTTTCGACTTTTTGTACATAGAGCTGATAAATTCTTGAGAAGCTCATGTTATATATGTTTTTGTTAGTCATCCAAAAACGCTCTCCTTAATATATAATGATCCATGTAACATCATTAGCCTTTAAGTTTGTTATGTCAAGTACGACTAAACCGACAGGTCATGATAGCGTCCATTAGAAATGAAAAACGCATGTATTCAGTCAACTCTATTCTCCTTTTCGCAGGTACATTTAGATATTCCCATACAACTCTGGATCTGTTGGGATTACACTGTTTACCTTTTGGAGACCCATGAATGGGATATAAGACTCGAGATAATCCCTCTGGTAACTGTTGTTTTAATGAATGGTTGTTCTGTAAAGCCAGAGAAATAGACATAAAGTAACTTTCATAAAGCTTTTTTAATGTTAAATCTGTACTAATATTAGAATACTCTTTAGAGTAGGCTTCTTTTAAATATGGAGCATGCGATAAAAAATCTCTAAATCCGTCCATTGCTAAAATTTTATTTTCAGCTTGGAACTTATCCTTCTCAAAAGAGCGTTTCATGAGCGTGCGTATTTTTTTCATTTGAGTAACTGTCATGCCCAATCCATCTTCCTGATTAATCCGTTTTATCAATTTTAAATGTCGATTATCTATAAGATTAACCCAGGTGCTTTGGTTCCGAAAATTAATTGTAAAACTGGAGTTTTTTGAAAATGCAGGATGTGTCGTCTTTGGCCATGTGTTACTTGCAGTGCCAGTTCCGGACATTAGATATTGTGTTGTTGGATTCTGAAAAAGGTGTAAAAATACTTGTCCCCCCTGAACCTGACAGAAATAGGCCACATCGACCGCATTAGGAGGCCATTTGTCACGGTTGCAGTCAAACTCAGGGATAATAGGATGATAATGGGAAAACGCTCTCTTGTTTGCTTGCATCCAGAGGTCTTGATTTCCTGTAAATAAACGCGCTAATGCGTAATGGGTAAGGCGTGGATATGTTTCTTTCATGGGTTCAAAGGTATTTTCAGCATGTTCAAACAGTGTCTTAATAAAAGGAGGGAGTTTTTCTGTACAGTTTGATAATTGTTTGAATGCACCTTCGTGAAAGTTTATAATGGGGACATTGTCATCCACAAAGTTCCCCCTAACGGTTGTGAATCGAATAGCATTTTTTATTAAGTCAGACTTTAAAGAAGTCATTGTTTCGAGGTAAGGTTCTCCTAATTGGATTCTTAATAATTTATAGGCCTTTTTGGCCTTCTTGACTTCTTCATGGGGGCGTTTTTCCTTTCTAAAAGTGGTAATGCCTAAGTCTATTAGATTGTTAAGAAGAAGCTCTGGACATAGGCTCAAAGACGCGGATAAAAAGGGTGCGTAACTACCCATTACACTTGTCGTATTTAATTCGTTATGAGGGTAGCCAGGGCATTGATCATCAAAATAATCCAAAACAGCACTACCACTTTCGGATGGTTGTGTTACTTCATGGATGAGGTTATACCAATCTTCGTTGGGATTTATGCCTACAGCATTAAGTGCTATACCAGTTGCTATGTTGAATTCTCGTTGGTAGTAATTGATCGTGACATAGACTAAAAAACAAAAATAGACGGATGCTAAGATCGCCTTAAACAACAGACTGTTATCGTCATGATTGATGCTAAAAAGATAATGACGTAATGATTGGTTAGGGGATGGCACATCTGGTTCTTGATTGCGACCTAATTCGGTAGCCAGTGGGTGAGTCTCGATGGTTTGAATGGGCGGGCTTAAGTTGGGTTCCTGTCTTTCAGGGGGTATTTGTTCTTCTATGGGTGT
>CAZIOF010000078.1:0-5409 GCA_964540745.1 uncultured Candidatus Marinamargulisbacteria bacterium | reverse complement strand
CATCAACAATTAAGACGTTACCGTCTTTAACCACATAGTCCACGTCTTTTTTAAATAGAAATTTGGCCTTTAAGCATTGGACTGCCATATGGGCTAAATCCATGTTCTCGATGGAATAGATGTCGGTGACCTTTAGGACGTCTTCTAATTTATCAATGCCTTCTTCTGTGAGAATGACGTTTTTATGTTTTTCATCTAAGGTAAAGTGGGTGGGTTGATTCAATTTTTTTGTACCGCTTGCCACAACCTTATACTTATCAGTGGAGTCTTTAATGGGGCCTGAAATAATGAGGGGGGTTCGGGCTTCATCAATGAGAATACTATCTACTTCGTCAATAATGGCAAAGTGGCGACGTGTTTGACAGATTTGACGGAGGTCATCAGCCAGGTTATCTCGGAGATAATCAAATCCTAATTCATTATTTGTACCGTATGTAATTTCTGCTGCATTAGCCTGTAACCGTTCTTGGGGTGGTAAATTATTTTGAATAAGCCCTACACTAAGACCTAAGAATGAGTAGATGGTATTCATCCATTCACAGTCACGACGGGCTAGGTAATCATTGACAGTTACTACATAGACGCCTTTTCCTTCTAAGGCATTTAAATAAGCGGGTAGGGTACAGACCAATGTTTTTCCTTCACCGGTTTTCATTTCACTAATTTTGCCTTCATGAAGAACAATGCCTCCAATAAGTTGAACATCAAAGTGGCGCATATTGAGTGTTCGTTTGGCCACTTCACGGACAGTGGCAAAGGCTTCTGGAAGAAGTTTTTCTAGTGACGTACCCTTTTGGAGTCGGGCTTTAAATTCAGGGGTTTTTTGTTTTAATTCCTCGTCAGTTAAGCTTGAGATTGAGGCTTCTAGGGCATTTATTTTTTGGATGATGGGTTGGTAGAGTTTTAACTGTTTTTTGTTGGGGTTCCCTAAAATCACATGTTTTAATGTTGTTAGCATGGTCGGTCCTTTTGTCTTTCTTCACGATATGTAGCCACTCATTGTACTAGATAAAAGGCTTTACAAAAAGCCTGATAACAATGTCGTGACATGATTTTTTATGTCTATAGATAGTGGCCTTATTGTTAGTGGTTTTATTGGTTATATGTAAGTATGGCTTTATTAGGATGTTAATGATGGGGGAAGAGATGGTAAAACCAATAAAATGATATTAAATTATTTTGTTGGTCTTTAAAGCATCTAGAATCTCATGCCAGCTTTTATAATAGGTGCAAGATAAAAGGTTTCAATTGCTGCATAGAAACCATTGCTCATGGTGTACTCTACGCCGTCACCGATGTAAGGGAGTAGTAATATAAGTGTACCCCAATCCCAGTAGGTATTAATGTCATCCATTTTTGAGGCTTCATGTAATTTAATGATGAAAACCCTAGTGCTAAATTTATGCCATTATAGCCATAATCTCACCGTTGGAAGGTCTATTAGTGTTAGATTTGTTGTTCCTGTTGTCTATTTAGTTGTGGATTGTCCAAAAACAGGGCTTAGAAACATACTAGCCACTATGAGTCTGAGTAGTAACTTTTTCATGTTTAAATTTTCTCTTTTTACTGAATATTATTTGACAGGCTTATCCCTAACTGGCCTACTATAGCTTTATTTGTATCTTCTTTCAATTATGCTACAGAATAAAGAAAATGGATGTGTTGGATAATGTTTTTTGGAATAGTTAAGAACGGTTAAATGACCGATGTATGGTTACTTATCCATACGATGTTTTTAGATGATTGCTTTTAGTTCCCTTTTTAGGGCTATGTCTTGCGTTGGGATCAACAAGGCATTTGCATGCCTTGTTGATCAGGTCTTTAGTTTAGAATCTTATACCAGCTTTGATAGTTGGTCCAAGATAAATTGTTTCGATTGCTGCATAAAAACCATTGCTCATGGTGTATTCTGCGCCTGCACCGATGTATGGGAATAGTAATAGAATTGTTCCCCAATGCCAGTAGGTATTAATAGTATCCAATTTTTGTGGCTTCATGTAGTTTAACGATGAAAACCCTAGTGCTAGGTTTATGCCATTGTAGCCCATGATTTGGCCTTTTTCATTGGTATGTGCCCAACTTAGAGTCGGTAACCCTACTATTGATAGATTGGTTGAGTTTGTTGGTTCTGCTTTTGTAACGTCTCCAAAGACTGGACTTATTAGCAGGATAGCTAATAGTAAACTTAATCCTATTTTTTTCATGATGTCTCTCCCTAATAGTTAATTTCTTCTTACAATTCTCTTAAGGTACCTTGTTTAAGATAGTTAGTTATCGTATAAGACAAATATATATTTCAATAACTTATATAATTAAATATATCAATCTGTTATGGATGGGATGACGGTGTAGACGGTTATTTTATTGGTGATCTGATAGTTGCTCTAGAAGTATTGCCGCTTCTTGTTTTAGATGAGTCGTAGTTGGTTTGAAATCCTGTGGCCTATCTTTCGTTTGAAGCAGTTTGTTTAAAACGGATATGGCCTGTTCATTTTGTTCTAGTTTTATTAAAAGGTGTGCATATTCCAGACGATATAAGGGTGATGTTTTATCTAGTTTGAGTGCTTCTAGGATATGATGGCGTGCTTTCTTAGTATTGCCTATGGAGATGAACGGTGGCGCTTTTCGATATAATTTTGCAAGTACAAAATGGGCTCTCGAAAACGACGGGTCTTGTTCTAAGATGGCTTGCATGTTGTCATGGATGGGGCCAATGGATGAGAGTGATTCTAAAATGCCTCTAAATTCACCGATCTTACCTAGTAGCGCTGAGTGCCAATAAAGGGCTTTCACGCCATTGGGGTTTATCTCTAGTGCATGTTGAGAGAAGGATAGCCCTTTTTCTAAGTTGTGAAGCCGTTCATCTTTGGAGAGGTTTTCATAAAGTCGATACTCAAGATAATAGTGTGCCAATTGCGTATTCAGTGTGTAAGACTCTTCTTGATTAAGTGTGCTTTGGTCAATGGCTTCTAAGAGTTGGATAGACTGAGGAAGATTGCCGTGATGCTGTCGATTCATAAAGAATTCGTTTGCATGATCCAGTTGGGATTGAACGTTATTTGCTGAAAGGGTGGCTATTAGCGTGATATAAAGGATATAGAGGAAGGTGGATTTTTTCATTATTTTAGTTCCTTGACTATGACGATTTAGCATCATTTAGATTAACATAGAACGGGCTATAAAAACACGAAGAATACAACAATGACTAGTTATACGAGCCAATTTGGATGGCCTAAAAAATTTCCTTGACGTAAATAGCTTTTGAATTTACGATAAACAGTTTTTATATAAGGGGTAATAACATGAGGTAGGTGGTTCATGGAAGACCGTGAAGCTGGAAGTGTGAAGTGGTTTAGTTCAAAGAAAGGATATGGATTTATTACACGTGAATCTGGTGAAGATATCTTTGTCCATTTTAAAGCGATTGAAATGGAAGGATATAAAACACTCAATCAAGGTGATGATGTTATTTTTCAGGTAGGCGATTCTGATAAAGGATTGGAAGCACAAAACGTGGCATTGAAACAGGCTTCATAGTCTATTAGCCCGTTCTTCGTTCCTTTTTAAGTCGTTTTTTTTATAGTTATTATAGGGCCACTCTGTCAGGAGTGGCTCTTTTTTTGCAACAAGGGGTAGTTTATCTGAGTCTTGTTGTTTTTACTTATATTACTTAACCATATTCGTTAATTGTTTCCATGTTTAAAATCTCAATTTTTTGGGAATTGATTATAAGTTGGATGTAACTGTTTTAGTGTGATACTTATTTTCATACCGTTTTATTTGCATAGGGTGACATTTCAGCCTCAAGTCTTTGGGCTGTTCTATGACATCTTATCTGCTTTTATAGACCTTAAAAGGAGGGCAATATGCCGATTCTAGGCGGAAATAAACAACGCGATCACGATTCGTCAAAAAAGGATTCTCAGGGGACAGTTCATCGTCACTATATGGACCATAATGACATTGCCGATCAATTATCTAAGGAACGTGCTATTGCGAATCTATGTGAACTGGATGAGGACTATTTTAAACCTGTGCAGTCACGAAGCTTTCTTGAGCGTTTTAAAGCTAATCTAAAGTCTATCTACTCGTCACTCTTTCATTAAGTCGGTGAGGTTATTCTTCGAGTTGTCTTTGTTCGCGTGATTTTGATACATTAATCCGTTAATAAATGACAGTGTTTATTTCATTTAGAGGTTAATCCCCCTTATTAGGACGTTTTAGTTTATCGTTGAAGTGTTTAGTTTTGGGTCTTAGGGAGTTTAACGGTGACTGTGGTGCCTTGATGCAGAACACTACTAACCTCGATATGGCCTTGGTGTTTTTGGATAATGTCATAACAGATGCTTAAGCCTAACCCTAGGCCTTTTCCGGGTGATTTTGTAGTAAAAAAGGGGTCAAATATCTTTTTTTGGATAGCCTCTGGAATCCCTGCTCCATTATCTGAAATGGAAATGAAGATGTCGTTATGTTTTTCAAATGTTTTAATCGTAATGTTCCCTGGGGTGTTTTTGTCGATGGCTTGTTGTGCATTTAGAATGAGATTGAGTAAGACTTGGTCGATGGTATTGCGATCGGCTTCAATAAGCGACTTACTTTCTAAGTACGTATTAAAGGTGATGGTGGGCATGGTTTTTTTTGTGAGTAAGAGCGTCTTGTTAATGCCTTCATTGAGATCATATTTGTCAAAGGACTTTGTTTGGTTGAACTTTGTGAAGTCTACTAATGATCGTATGATAGATTTAATGCGTTTTAACCCCTCATGAGTTTGTTGGAAGAGTTCGTTTAAATCGTCTAATACAATCTCTATTTTAAGGTTTTCTTTTTCTTTGATGAGGTCAGCTTTGAATTCGGCATGATTATTTGTTGTACAAGCAGCATCAAAGACGTGAAAATAGGATTTGAACTTGTCCGTATACAGTTTTAGGGCAAAAATATTATTTTCAATAAAACCAAGAGGGTTATTGATTTCATGAGCAATTCCTGCCGCTAATTGACCAAAGCTATTCCACTTTTCTTTGAGGATGATGTTTTTGTCTAGCGTTTCTTTTTGACTGATATAAGGCATTAATTGGATGAGATCGGTATAAGAATGAATGAGTTCTTCAAGTACTTTAGCTTGGTCAGAAGCGTCAGATTGAAGCCTTCTCAAAAGGGGAGCTAATTGAGACGTATCAATAGGTTCTATGGTCTCAATGTTTTTTTCCAGGATGATTTGGAAGTAAGGCGTGTTTTTGAGTGTTATTCGGTTAAAATGAGTATCTTTAAAGCTAATGGTTTCCTGGCCCTTAACTTGAATGGATTTTAAGTGAATGGCGTCTGTTTTTATGGGGAAGTGTAACGTGTTTTTAGATATTAAATGGTCGGTTATGTGCGTATTAGAAAAGGGTTTTGTTATTTTTAAATTAT
>CAZIOF010000077.1:0-5777 GCA_964540745.1 uncultured Candidatus Marinamargulisbacteria bacterium | reverse complement strand
AAGCATAAGATTATGAAGTGTAAGTGCTCCTGGGTCTAGATTGAGTTGACGTTTATCTTCTTTTGAGTACTGTTTTTCAATCTTATTTGAGATATGTTTGAGGCTATGGAACTGACTAGGATCCATCAGGTTGTGGATACTCAGAAAGCATTTTTTTAGTCCGGGCCCCATTTCAGGTTCATAATAGTGCGAATGTGTATAGTCAAAAGGAGTGCTTTGGCGATCAATGGTACCAAATGTCTGACAGATTCTATCTAAGATAGGGCTTAAATTTAGTTCTGCTGAATAGAGGAGTCCCATAATGGGCTTTATGGGGACAACGTTATTAATGGTCGCCATATTTAGAGTAGTGCGTTAAGGTAACCCAGGAGTTCGTCTTTTTCTCGGTAGCCTTCTAAGGTGTGCACAATGTTTAGGCTTTTATCCAAGATAAACGTGGTTGGAAGATACTGAATTTGAGGAAGTTTATTTTTAAAAGTGTCGCTGAGCATACTAATGGGATAATTGATTTCAGGATTCTTTTTTAAAAATGACTGTACAATGTCAGGGGTGTCATCTACCGACAAGCCAATAATGTGAAGTCCTTTGGATTTGAATTCATTGTTAATTGAAATAAATGTAGGGATTTCCATGCGGCAGGGTGGACACCACGTTGCCCAAATATTTAGGATGACAATAGAGTCTTTTAGGGATGACATATAAATTTCTTTACTGGACCTTAAATTTGTGAAACTGAGGCCATTAAAAGGGGTTCCAGTCTCTGTATGCGTGATGCCGGCGTTGGGTGTAGATGTAGATGTAGATGTAGATGTAGACGGTCTTAAGACAGTATAGAGACCATAACTTACGATGACTAAAAGAAGAATAGATATCCAAATTGAACGTTTCATATGGTTCTGAACTATAGCACTTTCGTTGTGAAGAGAAAAGCGACTATTAGTTTTTCTAAATGATTAAATGTGCTACACTATTTGCCCTAAATCGCTTATAAGTTGGCTATGCTAACTTCAGCAAAACTAAAGGAGACATGATGGGCATTTCGGCACAACTATTTCCTGAAAAGACAGCCATGTGGTCAGTCTTCAATCGGATTGCACCGCGATATGATTTTTTGAATCGACTTCTTTCCTTTGGGATTGATAAGGGCTGGCGGCGTCAGGTTGTTCGTTGTTTACCTGATCGAGAGGGGTTAAGGGTCTTAGATGTGGCTACTGGAACAGCCGATCTTCTTTTGGCCTGCCTTAAGTCATCTAAATCTAGTCACATTCAGCAAATTACAGGCGTGGACATGGCTGAGGATATGCTTGCGATAGGTCGTCAGAAATGTATGAAGCAGGGCTATGCTGATAAGGCGTTACTATCCAAAGCGGATGCGACAGCCTTACCTTTTGAGGATAATACTTTTGATGTGGCCATGATTGCCTTTGGGATTCGAAACGTGGATAATTTAGATAAGGCATTGTCTGAATTAAAGCGTGTGATTAACCCAGATGGTACTGTTTTTATTTTAGAGTTTTCAATGCCCCGTTTATGGCTTGTTAGAGTGTTCTATTTGTTTTATTTTAGGACATTATTACCTATTATTGGGGGGCTTGTTTCGGGTGATTTTAAGGCGTATAAGTATTTGAACCAATCCGTCGAAGCCTTTCCATATGGCACTGCGTTTTGTGACCGGATGCGTGCATTATCCTATACATCTGTTAAGGCGACTTCGTTAACCTTTGGGATTGCATCATTGTATCAGGGAAGGAAATGACCATGTCTATGAAGTCGTCTTTAGTGGGTATAAAATCACGTATTGAAGCGGAGATAGAGACTTATTTTAGTCGTACGGATTTGGATTTTTCATCTACGTTTATTGATAAATTGACGATTCCTATGGAAAGAGGTTTTCCTTTATCTTGGCTGCGTCGTCAAACAGAGTCTTATCGCTTTTATTGGTCTAATGAAGCATCTCAAGTAGAACTTGCTGGTTTAGGATGTGCCAAAGTGATTTCGTCAGAGCACTATGCCACCCTTTCAGAGGCCTTAGATCAGCTTGATAAGGATGTAAAATATCCGTCACAACCACGGTTTTTTGGTGGTGTTCAATTTCCCAATAAGACAGGAGAGACACCTTTTTGTTTTATATTGCCGTTATTTGAAATGGTGACGGATCATGGTGATACTACCCTTAATATTTATTTGTCATTCAGTGATACAATCTCTAAAAGGGATGTTTATCAACAGCTCAAAGAGATGATTCAATCGCTTTCCTTTACAACGCCTTTGGAGCCTGTTTCGTTGCCTAATCTTGTGTCTAAAACCCATGTACCGGATAGGGCTTCTTGGTTAGCATCTGTTCAAGAGGTGGTAGGTAGTTTACATCAGGATGTTTTAGAAAAGGTTGTTTTGGCACGTCAAACTACGTTTTTATTTTCGGAAAACCCAGATCCATTTTCAATCGTTCAGTTGTTGTATGATAGAGGGGATAAGGGTGTTTATTTTGGGTTTCAATGGGGTGATGAGTCGGTTTTTCTGGGTGTTAGTCCCGAGTTGTTGTATAGACGTAAGGGGCGCTCTATACAAACAGAAGCAATAGCAGGAACTATAAAAAGAGGTCAAAACGATGACGAAGATAATCAACTTGTATCCACATTGATGTCACGTTCAAAGGATTTGAAGGAACATCAGTTTGTTTGTGATATGCTTGGTGGGGCACTTCAAGGCGTTGCGACAAAAATTAAGGCGTCTTCCAAACCGACTACACTACGATTGAATCACCTCCATCACCTTATATCTGAATATTCGGCTACTTTGCATTCGGATGTTTCTGATAAGGATCTTATATTGGCATTTCATCCTACGCCAGCCGTAGCAGGGACGCCTACTCAAGACGCGTTGACGAAAATAGCGGCTCAAGAGTCCTTTGAACGGGGTTGGTATACAGGGTTTATGGGGACTATTTCTGCGGATGCGGCAGAATTTTCCGTGGCCATTCGGTCGGGCCTTGTATGTGGACAATCTGTTGTTGCTCACACGGGTGCAGGTATAATAGATGATTCGGATCCTGAAGAGGAATGGCAAGAACTGGAGCATAAATTATTTCAGTTAGAGCGGTTGTTTAATACCTAGATTTATGTCTGTTGAGCCTATAGCCTTGCCTGCTCTAGAGGCGTGTTTTAATCGATCTCAGTCTTGCAGTGAGCTTTGGGCCTTTTTGTTGGTTGAAAACTGTGTTCGACATGGGGTTAGAGAGTTTGTGATTGCGCCAGGGTCTAGATCTACACCTTTGACCTTGGCTGCAGTGTCTCATCCTCAGACTCAAACATATGTTCATGTAGATGAACGAGGTTTAGGTTTCTATGCATTAGGTTTGGCAAAGGCGTCACACGATCCTGTTGTTGTGATTACAACGTCTGGAACAGCCGTAGCAAACCTGTTGCCTGCTGTCATTGAAGCCTATTATAGTCGTGTTCCGTTGATTCTTTTGACAGCAGATAGACCACCTGAATTACAAGATTGTGGGGCCAATCAAACGATTCATCAGCCAGGACTTTTTGGTGTTTATACACGGCATTTTGCGTCGCTTCCGGTACCTTCTCTTGAGGCCTCTCTAGAGACCTTGTTGTCTGAGGTGAGTCAAGCAGTCTGCTTATCTAAGGGGTCGGTTTTTGGGCCTGTTCATCTCAACTGTCCGTTTCGTGAGCCTTTGTGGGATCCTGAGTCTAAAACGGATTATACAGTCCATTTAGAGGGAGTTGCCTCTTGGGTTCAATCTGAACGTCCTTATGAGGAGGTGTTAATCCCCTCTGAAACCTCATTGTTTGAATTGGATATTCAGGACGAATCGGTGTGTATAGTAGCAGGTGAATTGAAGACCTTAGAGGAGAGTCAGTTTGTATTGGATCTTTCACAGAGGTATCAATGGACTATCTTGCCGGATGTTCAATCTCACTTGGGGCTTTTATGTCATGAGTTTTGTTTGGGTGATTATCATCAGCGTTTATTGATAGGTAGTGGGATGCCAAGTCCGACGATGATTATTCATGTGGGTGGGCGGTTGGTTTCCAAACAGCTTGAGCAATGGTTGGCTACTTTTCAGGGGCGATATATTCATATAGATCCCTATCAGTCAGGCTATAATCCCATGCACCTTTCAAAAGAGGTCATACATTGTTCTGTTCTTGACTTTAACCAGGTCGTCCAATTAAGAGGACGATCCCGGGTGTTGTCTATTAACCCTGTTAGAGAGAAGCATAAAGAGGCTCTCTTTAGTGAAGCATCTGTGATACGTCGCTTTATTGATGATATGGCTGAGGAGGATGTTCTTTTTTGTGGGAATAGTAAACCTATTCGGATTGTAGATCAGCTTTATGGTTGTCGTCAGACGCCTTTGCGTATTGTGGCTAATCGGGGTGCAAGTGGGATTGATGGCGTGATAGCGTCTGCCATAGGGTTTGTTCAGAACTCTGGTCAAAAAGGATGGCTCTTTATAGGCGATTTGTCGTTTATTCATGATATGAATTCACTGTTACTGTTAAAGCAGTTAGCCGTGCCTCTTACGATTGTTGTGCTTAATGATAATGGGGGGCGGATATTTGAGACACTCCCTATTGGGGCTCACGATCGCTATATTGAACCCTATTTTGTTGCACCACACCATCTCACTTTTGAGGCTGTTTCTGCCACGTTTCAATTGCCTTATCATCGTATGACTTCCTTGGATGAGCGGCTCCCTATAGTGGGTAAAGGCCCTCAGCTTATAGAGGTGTGCCTTTGATGTGCTTAACGGTGACCTAGGCTCGTGCATTTTAGACATGTCCTGTGGTAGAATGTAATAACTTTTACTATAGAATCGAGAAAACTATTGACTGAGCAGAATCGTCAGCTGAAGCAGACTAAAATTATTGCTACTATAGGACCTGCTTGTGATACCTATGAAGTTGTTCGTGACCTTGTTGAATCGGGGACGGATCTCTTTCGTTTGAATGCCTCTCATCGAAGCGATCCTAAATTAGTTTCTGAGAATATCAAACATATTCGAAAAGCAGCTGATGAAATGCACAAAAGTGTTGCGATTTTTTTGGACCTTCAGGGGCCTAAGATTCGTGTTGGTAAATTTAAAAAAGGGAAGGTTGAACTCCAAAATGGACAGGCCTTTGTCTTAGGTATTCTTCCGGTTGAGGGAGATGATACACAGGCCTCTGTGAGTTATGATGGGTTTGTGGATGATGTTAAAGTGGGGGAATCTCTTTATATTGATGATGGGAAAATTCAGTTAGTTGTTCGTGAAAAGCAGGATAAGAAAGTTTTATGTGAAGTCACAAGGGGTGGCATGTTAAGTAATCATAAAGGGATTAATTTACCTTATTCTGAGATTCGATTGGCAGCATTAACGGAGAAAGATAAAACCGATCTTAAAATGGCGGTTGAGCATGACCTAGATTATGTGGCGCTCTCGTTTGTTGGGCACGCATCGGATATTAAAGCGTTGCGTAAGGCATTGAAGAACTTGGGTGCGCCCAGTATTGAAGTTATTGCTAAGATTGAGCGACAGTCCGCGATTACAAATATAGACTCTATTATTGATGTGTCAGATGCTGTTATGGTAGCTCGTGGTGACTTGGGTGTTGAAATAGGTGTGGAGAATGTCCCTCGATTTCAAAAGAAAATTATTTATGAAGCCAACCGACGTACAAAACCTGTGATTGTAGCGACCCAAATGTTAGAGAGTATGATCGAAGCAAAAACGGCAACACGTGCTGAAATATCGGATATTGCCACCGCTATTTATG